>JAZFVY010000309.1:0-3777 GCA_036447975.1 Desulfobacterales bacterium | reverse complement strand
GCTATTATGGATTTTAAAGAAGATGACCCGGATGTTAAATTAAAAGACACGCGGGGTGTAGTATATAAAGGTCAAGACTTCCTTTCAACAATGAGCCATATCAGACTCGCAAGAAGCAAGGACGGTGTTAATTTCACTGTAGAAGATAAACCATTTATATATCCGGTAGATGAGTCTGAAAAATACGGGTGTGAGGATGCACGTGTAACCTTCATTGATGGAAAATATTATATTAATTTTACCGTTGTTTCTGAAGATTCATGGTCAACAACACTTGCGGTTACTGAAGATTTTGTAGCAATTGAAAGAAAGGGGATAATCTTCCATCCAGAAAATAAAGATGTCGCTATTTTCCCTGAAAAGGTAAAGGGGAAATATATAGCCCTTCACAGGCCGAATAACTCGGGTTTTGGAAAGGCTTCCATCTGGTACAGTGAATCTCCCGATCTGTTACATTGGGGAAATCATAAATGCATAGCACGTCCTCGAGACATGAAGTGGGAATCAATGAAAATTGGAGGCGGCGCACCCCCCATCAAAACTGCCGATGGTTGGTTGATTATTTATCATGGTAAAGGAGATAATTCATTATATTCTTTATTCTGTTTGCTTTTGGACCTTAACGAGCCGTCTAAAATTGTTCGGAGAGCTGATACTCCGTTACTTACACCTACTGAATCGTTTGAAAAAGAAGGATTCTTCGGCAATGTTGTTTTTACTAATGGTGTTGTTGAAAAAGACGGGAAAGTTTATGTTTACTACGGTGCTTCTGATGAATCCGTAGGTCTTGCCATTACAGATATTGATAGTCTGTTAAAGAGTTTTTAATATTGTCATCCGATACCGGAATTTAACATTTTTCTTAAGCGCCGGGATTAAGATTTTTTTATAGATATCGCCTTTCAGAAAAAACCTTAACCCCCTATTGCCAGAATCCTTCAGATTTAGATGTTTGGTTTTCAATGTGGCTCGCAAAAAACTTTTTACGAAACCATAATTTATGGGAGTTAGCATGAAAGTAGTTTTTGATTTTCGAAAATATGATGGCATTGTCGGTGGTGTTGAGCAGGGTGTTATCCAAATAACTAAATATATTACAAGTATTGATCATTCAGTTGTTATTCTCTGTAAGAGAAGCAGGCTTGAACAAGTAGAAAATGTTTTTAAAGAGCATCAAAATCTAAAAATAATTCCTCTTGATGTGTCAACCCATGCAATGTCCCTGAAAAACGTGAAGCTGGATTCAAACACCATTCAGGATATTGCATCGTCGGAAAAAGCTGATATCATTCATTTTTTCTATAATTGGAGTTTCCCCTTTCGTAAAAAGGCCCCTTCCATACTTACTGTGCATGATGTTATCCCGTTTACATTCAGGGAGGCAATGGGATTGTTCAGAAATATTTTTCTGTATAAACCTGGAATCAGAAAGGCATGCCGTCTGAATGATATTATCGCCACGGTATCAGATTATTCAAAGCAGGATATTGCAGAAAAAGTAGGAGTTCCAGTTGAGAAAATAAAGGTTGTTCCAAATGGGATCCGTGAGGCAAATCCTAAGGATCCTTCTCTGGAAATAGAACTCAAAAACAGATTTGCAATAAATGAAAAATATGTTCTGAACGTAGGCGGTATTCATGAGAGGAAAAATATTGTAAAGCTTATTCATGCTTTTGCAGGGTTGGTAAACCATCGGGGGTATTCGGGCAAGTTGCTAATAACCGGCAATGTGTCCGGTGCACCATATCAGAGAAAGATGAAAAAAATATGTGATGCTTCGGTCAGAGAAACAGGCATGGAAAATAGAATAGTGTTTACCGGTTATGTTTCAGAACAAGAGCTGGATTCTCTTTTCAGAATGGCTGGCCTATTGATTTATCCTTCTCTTTATGAAGGGTTTGGCATACCAATTCTTGAAGCTATGAAGATGGGACTGCCTGTTATCACATCGAATATTTCAGCAATGCCTGAAGTGGCAGGTGGTGCGGCTTATCTAGTTGACCCGAATAGCATCGAAGATATGACATCTGCTATGTCAGAGGTTTTACAGAATAGAATTCTTCGAGAAGAAATGATAGAAAAAGGGCTGGAGCTGGTGCACCCATATACCTGGAAAAATGTTTCAGAGAGATACCTTGAGCTTTACCAGGAAATAATTGAATCGCATTAGAAGTGGTTTTAAAACCAATTTCTCGCTTAATAATCCTGCTTCAAGCGGGATAAAACGTGCGGGCTGATTTTTTATACCCTTCATAGCCTCACATGTGGGCATTTTAACTTGTTGTCGGAAAAGGACTTGAAAGCATTTTTTCACTGTGATAAGTGACTTCTTTGGTTTTACGCCCACCATGATTACGATTTAAAGGTAAGACGTTGAAAGGAATCAGTTGAAATGACTTTAAAAAAAGAACTGAAGCTGGCTTATTGCCTGGCTATTATTCTGTTAGTTGTGGGTGTTATAAGCTATGCAGCCTTTCCTGCAAAAGTGCCGGAGGAACCGGTAAGGATAATGTACAAAGTTGTTGCAGGAAAAGTTTTATTTGATCACAAAATACATGCGTCAGAATTAGGTACTGCCCTTGCATGCATTGACTGCCATCATCATTACGAGGATGAGGAATCAGAGATTTTGGAAGGAGAAGAATCAGAGCCTGCGGAAAGAGAAGAACCGGCGACTGCTGAAGAAGCGGAACCAGCACTTGTGACAGAAGATAATCCAATATATCGGCTTTGCGGTGTATGCCATCTACCCGTGGTTGAAGATCAAGCCTTGCCCCAATCTTGCCTCGAATGTCATGAGCCTGACGAAATTGAAGATACGGAGATGCCAAAAAGAGTTGATGCCTTCCATTTACGATGTGATGAATGTCATAAAGAGAGTGATATCGGCCCTGTTGAAGATGAAGAGAGATGCACTTGGTGTCATTTTATGATGTAAGCCGTTAGAATTTTCACTACCGGCTATTTCTTTTTATAGCCTTTCACTTTAATGCAGAAAAACAATATAGGTTAAACAATGATAAAAAGATCTTTTATCGGTTTGGCAAAGCCCTGGATGGAATATGAAGCCCTGGATATTACACAGCCGGAGCCGAAAAAAATCCCGACTTCTAAAAAGGCTACCCTTTTATTAGGCGAATCCTATGATCATAAAGATACGATATTATTTAATATCGGGGATAAGGTTAAAACCGGCCAGAAGCTTTCCTACTCCGAAGATAGTGATGCGTATGTAATTTCTACGGTTACAGGAACAATATCATCCATTTTTTCATTCATCGGTGATTATGGCAAGTCTTATACCGCCATATCGATTGAAGTAGATGAGAATGAAGAAACAGATGATCAATTCAACGCGCTGGCCGGAGATTCAACCCTCGACAACGCCATAAATTATCTTATTGGCGCGCCGGGCAACCCGTCTTTTGAGATCTTCTCGGATCCTGAAAAATCGATTAATACCATTATAGTTTGCGGTGTTGACGGCGATTTATTAATCACCACGAACCAATATGTCACGAGGGCAGATAGAAATGCAATCGAAAGCGGAGTCCGTATTTTAAAGAAAATTACCGGGGTTGATAATATTATTTATGCCGTGCCACAAGCCCTGACAATAGATGCTGCTGGAAGCGGAGCGGAAATAATGACCGTCGATTCTGAATATCCTTCGACACTTCCTCTTCTTTTGGTGAAAAAGATTATGGGCCAGGTGGTGCCGGCGGGAAAAAGCTGTGAAGATATGGGCGTATATTTTTTAACCGCTGAAGCAGTCGC
>JAZFVY010000308.1:0-2323 GCA_036447975.1 Desulfobacterales bacterium | reverse complement strand
CAAGATACAGACTGCCGCTGGATTGCCTGCGAAAGGTTTTTTTGTAAAAGCATCAACCTGAAAGATTCTTAATCCCATTGAATTCTCCCTATTAAAGCCAATGAATGTTGAAGGACATCAGTCGCAGTTTGTTGACGATCCATTCCAGATCATTTTTGTACTCATGTTTGTATTCCTGATCCTTCAAAAAGTACATACAAAGCTTGTATTTTGTCAAGGCGTGGATTCAGCTCCTCTTCTCGATTGCCTAATAAAATATTTCTTGCAATATATGAATAATTAATTCAAAATATTACAAGTACAATAAAGAGTCAAAACAATAACTTTCTATCACATTTTCTGTGCAACTATTACCTAAATTGAGCGATTTTTTACTCGATCTGCACCAATTTCTTGCGCATCAGGGCTTCGCGAAAATCCTCGACATATCCACGGGTATGCCTGTGGTTTTCGCAAACCCTTATGCAGCAAGATCTCAGCACATCTCTTCGCAAAAAATCGCTCAACTTAGGTATTACAAACATAAAATTTAGGAGGTAAAAATGAATAAGACAGGCAAATTTGTTTTTATAAATCTATGTATCTCGATAATTTTTTGTTTTGGCACTGTTTACGCACAGGACAGTTACCAGACTGAAGTTTCGGCCAAATACTATAGTTCTGAAGACGATGATAATAATGAATACAAAATATACGGTGTCAATGGGGAGGTATATTTTTCAAAAGTAGATACGACCGGTCATCCCCTCGCTGAGGCCGCTTTTCTGGAGCGCATTGGGAGCATCGAGGTAATTGCGGGAATAGAAGAATTTAAAGCAGACACAAATGTGAAAGCAGACGGACATCTATACGGAGTGGGGGCTACATTTATGAATCCAAGGTTGCCGATTGCCTTTCAAGCAAGTTTTATTACATCAAAGCTTGAATTTGACTCGCCATCAGATGGCGACGCGACAAAGGAACACTACGAATTTGGGTTTGGTTACTTTATTACTGATCGTCTAATTGCGGGGCTCAAATATGGGTACAGTGAGGTAGAACAACCCATTCCTGGTGCAAAAGAGTCCAATAACTATGAATTATCTGCAAAATACGTTAGAGTACTGGCTGACGGCACTGCTTTTAACATTGAAGGTGGCCTTGTGCTAAGGCAATTTGATGACGGTACCGAAGATGGATCAAATGCCATTATTAATGTTTTATGTGATTATTACATTAATCAGAAAGTTAGTATAGGTGCTGGTTTTGAAATTAACACAGGAGACAACAAGGAAGATGAAGGAAAGACCTTTGCTATAGATTTTAAAGCCTTTGTGCTTCCACGTATTTCAATTAATGCTGGTTTTGCAAAATTTCTTGCTGACAATGATGAGTGGAAAGATAAAGAGTCTTTACAGGTTTCACTTTCAGTTCGTTTCTAAATATCGGCATTCTCTGCATAACACAACCAATTGATTTTTAAAATAATCTTTCAGTGCGCTCAGCATAACATGTGTATTATTTGGTAAGGAAATGCGTTTCGTTATACAGGAACATCACGCCCGGCAACTCCACTACGATTTTCGGCTTGAGATGGCAGGGGTCTTGAAGTCGTGGACCATACCCAAAGGTCCTTCTTTGAACCCGGCTAATAAGAGACTGGCAGTCATGGTGGATGACCATCTTCTGGAATACTTTGACTTTGAAGGAATCATTCCCGCAGGCCAATATGGAGCGGGTGCAGTAGTTGTCTGGGATTTTGGAACCTACAGCCTTCTTGAAAAAGACGATCCAGTGAAGGCCCTTGAAAAGGGAAAGATTGTGATTGAACTTCACGGTAAAATCCTGCAAGGAGGCTTCACTTTGATCAAAATGAAAGGACGTGGTGAAAAGAACTGGTTGCTGATCAAGAAAAGAGACAGACACAGCCAGGACGATTGGATTCTTAAGCAGGCGCTGACAGAGGAAAAGAAAAGCAGCCTCCGTGAAAAAGAGCCGCCATGCAAGGCGCATTAATAGCAACTCATTGGACTTTGATTGACGCTTGACAGTTTGTCAAAAAAAGGTATCATACATTAATGAATAAATAGCTTGGGGTTGCTTTTTTGTAAATTACCACTGATGTGGTTGTTGATATTACTAAAGGAGGTGTTTAATTTCTAAATAACGTTTTAAAATGTAGCGTTTAGATAAAAATTCGAGACCTTTGAAAAATGATCAATTTTGTTCAAGTTCAAGGAAGGCGAAAATTTTAACCACAGGAATACATTGAGTATTTTGAGGATTAAAATTTGAGCCTGACACAGAAATTGGGCAAAAGGGGGCGTTTTGCAAAGGTCTCAAT
>JAZFVY010000307.1:0-4938 GCA_036447975.1 Desulfobacterales bacterium | reverse complement strand
GAAATGCGTGTGTACTTGCCCTTGAGACCGGTTTCTGCGTTGAACACATCCATGATCGGCTGGATGGCCGTCATGTTCGCGTAAAATGACACCTTCCCCTCAGCCTTAGCCTTCTGGAGAAGGTCGGAATCCGCGGCAAACGCCGAGGGTACCAGAATCAGAGCCAACAATGTAACCAGAATTTTTTTCATTTGTTCGTCTCCTTTAATTTAGTGTTAACAATTAGGATAAAAATCAAATCCCCGATCGCGTCAGAAATATTGATTGTTTTTCCCTGGAAGTCAGCAGACAATTACATCTTTAGCAAAAATCCATAAAAAACAAATCAATACACTCGTGATCTTTTATCAAATCATTTTGTATGTCAAGGAAATAGTATTTATTTCAGAACTACTGACCGCATGTAATTTCAATTGCAGTCTAATCCGCCGTGAAGCCCATGTCATCCGCATACGTCGGTCAATTGCGTTTGATCTCCCGACTGATTGTGATTTGGGGTTGGGCCACGCGAACCTGTTGAAATTTATAGATTAACGTTCCAATAATAGGTGTTTTTTCTTAAATCGCTATTTTCAGGTGTAAAATCACTATTAACTGTTCACCATTTACCATTCACCATTTACCATTCACTGTTCACCATTCCTTGTCTTTTCCTTTAAAAGTGTGTCTTGGCCCTAAAAATGGCCTTTTAAGGCCTTATTTGACGCATTTTTTTAAACGTTATATCTATTATATCAAGATGTTCCTGTGGCCCGACCCCCATTCGTTAGCGCATGCAGGGCTTGGGAACAAGGTTCTGTGCCAAAAGCAATTTGCTGAGCGAATATGGCTATTAATACCGATCTACCTTTTGCCCACTCATCAAGTTTATGCACCAATAATCCTCCAAATTAAAATAAATTCCTTGACAGTAATTTTACCTATCAGTATGAAATTATGTGCTATATTACAACCTAAAAATTTAATGTATTTTCAACCCCCCTTGTTACTTAAACAGGTGGAAACGGAGAATGAACGAATAATCAGACAGGTCTTCAATTTGTTCTCCAATCAATAATAGAGGTATCATTATGACAACATCCGTCTGGCTGCAGAATTTAACATGGGAAGATATCAAAGAACAAATTGCAAAGAGCCAGGGTACAATAATTTTCCCCGTCGGCAGCACTGAGCAGCATGGTCCCCACCTGCCCGTAGGGACTGATACTATGGTTGCCAATGCCCTGGCTGAAACGGCGGCAAAAGAAGCAAACGTTCTGGTTGCCCCACCGCTATGGTTCGGCTGGAGCCCGCATCATATGGTACTCCCCGGGACCATCACCATCCGCCCGGATATTCTGGTAGAAGTCGGCTATGATGTTGTCAAATCGCTTCATCACCATGGTTTTGACAAGTTCATTCTTCTAAACGGGCACCGTATCGTTAACGTCACATGGCTTCAAATAGTGGGGGAGCGGGCCAAAAGGGAACTCGGTGTGAAGGTAGTCATCTTTGATCCGGCCTATATGTCAAAAACATTTACCGGCAATATGGAATGGGGAGAGGTCGGTCATGCTGAAGAAATCGAAGGCTCTCACATGTGGTACTGTTATCCGGAAATTGTTAAAATGGATCTAGCTGTGGACAATCCCCGCAGGCATCCTACCCTCTATCATGTGGATCCTAAATACGGCGGAGATACCTTATGCTACATTCCAAGCAGCCCTGAAGAAATGGCCGAACTGGCCCGGACTTCAGGTGGGACTTCAGGCGATCCGAGTAAGGCCTCTCGTGACGATGGCAGGGCATATCACGAGCATTTGGTCAACCGATTGGTAGAAGTGATTAAAATTCTACAGGAATAGAAGCAATAATGCTCCAGTTCATTTAATCACACAAGTTTCAGGACCCGTTCACGTTTATGATTTGGGGTCGGGCCGCGGTAACCAACAATAATAACAGTGACAACTCTTTTTGACCCCCATTCACAATCTACTCTCAGTATCAGATTCAGATAGAAGTTGTATGGCGTTAGCCCTGACTATGAAAGCCGCAGGACTGCAGAGGACATAAAACAAACAACTCACGCCATGTTTTTTTTACGACGATTTAATAATGCTTGTCAATTTTAAGATGTTAGATATGGCGAAGGTTTCAACGGTGGATTTCTAATCAGTTTTTAATCAAGTCCACTAAGCTTTTTAAAACCTCTTTTTGAACCTGGCTTTTTATTTTGAACTTTACACCAATACCATCAGTGCGGACACGGACAATATCACCAATGATTTTAAAAAGTTTCTGGGAAATTGGGGACATGAGAGTCATTATAATTGATTGGCCTACCGAAAATGTATGAACAGTTTTTATGAATACACCACTACCGCTTATGTCTTGAATTAGGTCCCTATAATATTGACCACCCACATTATAATCTATGATCCTAAATAAATCTTTTCGATGATATTTCCTTCGTTCACTGGTTTGCCTTTTTTCCAATTCTTTCAAAAGTTGACGCATTTCCTCCTCGGACAAACCATCAATTAATTCAAGTATGGAATCTAAGGGACTCCCTGTTTTTTCTAATTTTGTGGACACTTCATCTATAGCATTCTTTTCGACAAGGTTACTCAACTGAGGCAATTGATCAGGCTTCAGTTCCCCTTCAGCAACCAGGTTTATCAGAAACTCTGATTCCCTCTTTTGCTGCTCTTTGCTTTGTTGCTGGATATAGGCAAATTTTCTAAATAGAAAGATACCAGCATATGCGAGCACAAAAAAAATTATTAGCAATGTAATATAATATAGCATGGTTCTTCCTTTTCACATCTGTAATTCATTTAATTTGATTGGGGGCCGGCCCCAAATCCGACGGAGTTAATTCACTATTCAGGCTTTGACACCGAATATTTATCGACTCCTGCTAAGGATGAACTCTCCGGGGCTTTTCCTTGCTCCCAGTTTGAAAAATGTTCGAGATCTTTTGCAATTGATTTAACGGCCCAACTGATCAGCACCGCATCATCGATAAACCCGATCGATAAAATAAAATCCGGAATGAAATCAATAGGCATCAAGAAATAAACAACCGCGCCGATAATAGTTATCAAACTTTTCCACGGAATTTCCCGGTATTCTCCCTTTGCATATGCAACTATCAACCGGAAACATTTCATGAGAGAGTCCCAGACTTCTCCAATGGGACCGCTCTTTTTGTCTTTGGCTTTTTCTTGTGCCTTTTTTACAAGGTCACGGAGTTTATCCGGGTCCTTAGCTAAGACTATAGCCTTTTCTTTAGCTTCTTTGAAAAATCGGGTTTGTGAAACCTTCTTGCCTGAGATCTTATCAGCTATACCCATCAATCGTTTCCTATAGATTGCGAAACAAATTTCTTCGGTGCCTTTGAAGGTTATCCTGGGTCGGCCACGGTAACCAACTATAATAACAGTGACGATTCTTTTTGACCCCAAGAAGGACCTTTTAAGCTAAATAGTATTTCAAAAAAATTCTTAGCCTTTTCTCTTCAAAGTGTGTTTTTGGCCCTAAAAATGGCCATTTAAGGTCTTAAATCGCTATTTTCAGGGGTAAAATCAATATTGTAAAGAACCTGTGCTTCACGTAGATGATACAAACACCCAACTCCTTATCACCGATCACTGTTCACTGTTCACCATTCCTTGTCTTTTCTCTTAAAAGTGTGTTTTAGGCCACCAAAATCCCCTTTTAACCTTATTTAACGCAAAGTTTGAACGTTTTATATATTATATCAATTTGTTGCTGTGGCCTGACCCCAAATTGCATTCCAAGAAATAAGACCGGTTTCCATCTACCACATACCACTATTAACACAGGCATTTTTTACAAAAGGATTTTCATGTTTTTTATTCACAGGAGCTATGGTCAATGGCGTTTTCCGGGCAAACTTCAACACAGGTGCAGCATTCGACACAGTCGTTGATATTAACCGGAACAGCCTTACCATTGTCAATTTCATAGACCTCTGCTGGACACGAATCTGCGCAGTCGCCATGTCCTTTGCATTTATCGTAATCCACTTTAATTGTGACCATATCGCTTTGCCACGTTTTTACTGCCATTTTGCAGGTCTCCTCTCTCTATTTGCACGTGATTAGAAACTTATTATAGGATGTCCGTAAAGTCACTTATTTAACTCATCATATAGAATCCAAGATCAGCATCAAATTCAGGTATGGAAGTAAATTCGATACCGATATAAGGCTTATCTATCCATCTTATGACTACTTCTTTGCTGACCATTGATCTTTTTGCATTATCCAGCTGAAACTCCACCAAAATTATGTCACCCACATTTAAATCATCGGATGAATTTAGTATTTTAAGAGCAAAGGCGGCCTTTCCGGCTGTTCTACTAGATAAGTCATGATCTTCTATTTTTAATCGCATTTGATTTATTTTTTTTATTTTTATACCGGAACGTGATACATCCAATACTTCCATTTGTCCCTTCTGCCCCTCTTTTCCAGAACTCAGATTAGTATAAGAGCCGTAAAGATTCGTCTTTTTTCTAAATTTGTCTCTTTTGTTCAGAACGACCTTATACGAATACCCGCATTTGCATCTGGCTGTAAATCGGATGACATCATCAATGGCGATATGTTTGGACATATCCACAGTTCTGGACGTATCGCATTTGGGGCATTTGATAACGGCCACGTTTTCACTTTTTGCAGAAACTTCTTTTATTTTGGCCATATAGAACTCCATTCAATAATAATTAGTTGAACGTCGTCATTTTAATGTAATCGCTTTTTCTTTTCAATACCTTCAGTAATCTTGCTATTAACGTAAAGATCTATTAGCTCATCATTTTGGAGAGATTCATAACGCTGTCTTAGATTTTTTACAGTTATTTCATGACCACAGTTCTATTTTTATGCTGTTAATTTGGGGTCGGGCTACGGTAACCAAAAACCGGCTATT
>JAZFVY010000306.1:0-9648 GCA_036447975.1 Desulfobacterales bacterium | reverse complement strand
TTAATCAACGCCGGCATTAATAAATATCTGTTCGAGATGGCCAATATCCGAAACCAGTGTTCCTGGGTCCATAAAAACGACCCTGATGAGGCCACGGAAAAATCCAAAAATATGCTCAGAATGGCCGTGTCCAAGGCAGCCCTTCTTGAACCCCTGACAGAATCTCCAATGGCGGTCACTCAGGCGGCCCTTATCGTTGGAGGCGGTGTCGCAGGTATGGCGGCGGCTAAAAATATGTCCGAACAGGGATTTCGAACCTTTCTGATTGAAAAGACCGATTCCCTTGGCGGACAGGCACGGCATCTCCACGAAACCTGGCGGGAAGAGGACGTTCAACAGCATTTGGCCGGACTGATTGAAGGGGCCCAGTCCGACAGCAATATAGAGATCTTCATGAATTCCCAGATAAAACAGGTGGAAGGGTTTGTGGGGAATTTCAAAACGACCATCCAAAACAACGGCAAGAGCAGCGTTCTGGAGCATGGTGTTACTATCATTGCATCCGGTGCTTCAGAACTTAAGCCGGATGAGCATTTGTACGGCCAGGATCCCCGTGTTGTCACCGGGCTGGAACTGCAGCAGCGGTTTATCGAGAATAATCCTGCTTTAGAGCATCTCAAAACGGCTGCATTTGTCCAGTGCGTCGGTTCGCGCATTCCGGATCGGCCTTACTGCTCAAAGGTCTGCTGTACGCAATCCATAAAAAGTGCCCTGAAACTCAAGGAGATTAATCCAGAAATGGATGTTTTTGTTCTTTACAGAGATTTGCGCCCTTATGGATTGCGCGAGGATCTTTACCGAAAGGCACGCTCGGCCGGAATCGTTTTTATCCGTTATAACTCAGACAAAGCGTTCAACGTGGCTATAGAGCAGGAGAATCTCCAGGTGACCTTCACCGACAGGGTGCTCGGCCGCCAGATGGAGATTCGGCCCGATTTGTTGATTCTGGCTTCGGCCATTGTTCCCGACGTGGAGAATCCATTGGCGAGATTTTATAAAGTGCCCCAGAATCAGGACGGCTTTTTTGCAGAAGCCCATGTCAAACTCCGGCCTGTTGATTTTGCCACAGATGGCGTTTTCGTATGCGGGCTGGCCCATGCCCCGAAATCCATCGATGAATCTATAACCCAGGCTCAGGCCGCATCTGCTAGAGCCATAACGATTCTGGCCATGGAAAACATCAAGCTGGGAGGCATTGTCTCCCATATCATACCCGAGCTGTGTTCAGGATGTCTGGGGTGCATAAATGTATGTCCCTTTGGCGCCATTACATTCGCTGATGACAAGTTTGTGGCAGAAGTGAATCAGGCATTGTGCAAAGGCTGCGGAGCCTGTTCAGCAACATGTCCTTCAGAGGCTCCTGCCCTTATGGGATTTGATAACAATCAACTCTACGCCCAGATAAAAAGTGCGTTGAGCGTTTAATCCAATTAAAAGGAGAGAAAGGTGAATGAGGATATTTTTGAGCCCAAGATAATCGCTTTTATGTGTAACTGGTGCGCATATGGCGCAGCCGACCTGGCAGGTGTGAGCCGGCTTGAATACCCGCCCAATATTCGGCCCATTCGCGTCATGTGCACGGCCACCGTATCGCCACACCACATTTTGAGGGCTTTTCAAAGCGGAACCGACGCGGTTCTGGTGGGCGGGTGACACGTCGGCGACTGCCATTACCTGTATGGTAATTTCATGACGATCAAGCGGATGACGTTTCTACAAGAACTCCTGAAATTTATGGGGTTAGAGGGGCGTTTACACCTGGACTGGATATCCTCGGCCGAGGCCCAGAAGTTTGTCCAGGTGGTTACCGATTTCACTGAAAAGATTAAAGCCATGGGCCCGACCCCTTTGTCGGGTGATCTTGACCTGTCCGCCATTGAGAGAGAATGCGAGGCGAAGGTGGAAGCCGAAAGCATAGAGGGAGGATAATATGGAAGAGCAGATGAAAGAGTGGCTCGAACCTTACAGTACCACTGACTTTAAAACCAGTGCCTTTGAAACTATGCAGGAGCAGGTGAAAGAGTGGCTCGATCAGGGTAAAGTGGATCTGTTTTTAGGGTATAAGATGGTGGAGGAACACCCTCTGCCCCATTTCTTTACCAAGGATCATCTGGATGAAGTTGACGATTTGATTTTCGGCCAGGCCCGATATTCTCTTGAAAAGATAGCCACCAAGATAGCTGCCGAGCATCCTGAGATGAAAATCGGACTTCTGGTTCGCGATTGCAACCAGCGCGCCTTGAATGTTCTCTACGTTTGGAACCAGTTGAATCCCGAAAATGTGGAAACTATTAACGTGAGCTGCTGTCCTTCCAAACTAAAAAAGCATGCAGATTGTTCCTATCTTGAGCCGAAAAAGTCCGGTTCTTATAAAAAGATGGTAGGCATAGATAATAACATGGAAGTTGCGGCAGCCGAAGAATTCAGCCAGGGGGAACGGTACAATCGGTGGCTGTATGAATTTCAAAAATGTCTTAAGTGTTACGGGTGCCGGGATATCTGCCCGGTCTGTTTTTGCAAGGAATGCAGCCTGGAACATCCTGACCTGATAGCCACCGGCAGCATTCCGCCCGAAGTTCCTATTTTCCACCTTGTCAGGGCGGTACATATGGGCGGCCGGTGCATAGACTGCGGCCTGTGTGAAGACGCATGCCCCTCGGATATCCCATTACGGCTGCTCTACAGAAAAGTAAGCGAAACAGTGGAAGACTTGTTTGGCTACAAAACAGGAACCCATACAGATCAATCTCCATTCAATCTGCTGGAAGACGAAGTGACCCTGGAGCCAAAGCCGCTCTGACATTATTAATCGAGTCAAGGTGGGCTGGGCAAAAAAAATCTGTGCTTGCTCCGTTAAATTAGTAGAGTATTTAACTGGGGTCAGTCTGCGTGGAGCTGTGGCTATTTTCATATAAATTTAATACATATACCAAGGAGCAATAGGTATGGATTACAAGATGATCCCTTCAGTATGTTCATATTGCGGCACAGGCTGTGGTGTGCTTTTTCAGGTGATGGACGGCCAGCTTGTTGACACCCTGCCAATGAAAACGCACCCGGTGAATGAGGGAAAACTGTGCATCAAGGGCTGGAATCTCCATGAACATGTGGTTAGCGATAAGCGTCTGAAAACTCCCATGTTAAAGGAGAACGGGCAATTGCAGGAAGCCACATGGGACCAGGCCATCCAGACCACCGCCGATAAGCTTAAAGACATAATAAAGGATCATGGCCCGGATAGTGTCGGTGTGCTCGCTTCAGCTAAAATTACCAATGAAGAGAATTACCTGGCCCAGAAATTTGCCAGGGCGGTGGTAGGGACAAACAATGTCGATCATTGTGCCCGTCTCTGACATTCCTCAACCGTGGTCGGTCTGGCCGCAGCATTTGGAAGTGGAGCAATGACTAATTCCATAGCGGAAATTGAAGATGCCGCCTGTATCTTCGTTACCGGTTCCAACACAACGGCATGCCATCCCCTTATCGCCCGAAGAATTTTCAGGGCAAAGGAAAAGGGGGCCAAGCTCATCGTGGCTGACCCCAGGAACATTCAGCTTTCACGATTCGCGGATGTTGCTGTAACCCAGCGCCTTGGAAGTGATGTTGCCATGTTTAACGGGATGATGCATATCATTATCAAGAATGGTTGGCATGATACAGCATACATAGAGGAGAGAACCGAAGAGTTTGATGGATTCAAAGCAGTTGTTGAAACTTATACTCCGGATAAAGTTGAGACCATAACCGGTATTGCTCAAAAGGATTTGGAAAAGATGGCCGAACTATATGCCACCAATTCTCCGGCTGCTTTGCTTTATGCCATGGGAATCACACAGCACACCACCGGTGTAGATAATGTTAAATCCTGTTGTAATCTTGCCATGCTTTGCGGCAACGTAGGTGTAGCAAGCGGAGGGGTCAATCCTTTGAGAGGACAGAACAATGTACAGGGTGCCTGCGATATGGGCGGTCTGCCGAATGTTTTCCCAGCATATCAGCCGGTGACTGTTGAAGCCAACAATGAAAAATTTGCCAAGGCTTGGGGAAAGGAGCTGCCTGGTCAGATAGGTTACACTATAACCGATATGGTTAAGGCCATGAGCGACGGAAAATTAAAGGCCCTGTATGTTATCGGGGAGAATCCAATGCTTAGTGACCCTGATCAAAACCATCTTGATAAAGCTTTAGAAAAACTCGAGCTTCTGGTTTGTCAGGATATTTTCCTGAGTGAGACCGCAGAAAGAGCAGATGTGGTATTTGCAGGTGCTTCCGCAGCTGAAAAGGACGGTACATTTACCAATACCGAACGTCGCTGCATTAAGGTAAATAAGGCCATTGATCCGGTCGGAGATGCGCTTACAGATTGGGAAATTATATCAAAACTTTCAACGGCCATGGGCTATGAAATGAACTATGAAGGCCCTGAAGAAATCTTTAAGGAAATAACCACCCTTGCCCCGAGCTATGCAGGAATGACTTATGAGAGACTGGGGCTCGACGGATTACAGTGGCCCTGTCCGAATACCGATCATTCTGGAACCAAGTTTTTACACAAAGATAAATTTACCAGGGGCAAAGGCCTGTTTCATGCCGTCGAGTATCTCGACCCGGCCGAAATGCCGGATGATGAATACCCTTATTTTCTTACCACCGGTCGAATGTTCGCGCATTATCATACAGGTACGATGACGAGAGTCTCTCCTCGTCTGGATATCGAGCAGAAAACCGGGTACGTGGAAATTCATCCCGAGGATGCAAATAAATTAGCGGTTCAAGACGGTGACACGGTCAACCTTTCAACCCGCAGGGGCGAAATCCAGGTCCCGGCTAGGATAAGCAACAAGGTAAAACCCGGTCTGCTTTTTGTACCGATTCATTTTGCAGAAAACTCGGCAAATATTCTAACTAATTCGGCCTTTGACCCAACAGCCAAGATTCCAGAGTATAAGGTTTGTGCGGTGAAAATCGAAAAAGCCGCCTGATCCGTGGGTTTTTGCCAGGTTTTAAAATATGAGGCCTTTGAATCAAGCATTTTTCAAAGGCTTCTGATTTTTTGTTAACAATAGTCTTTCCTTTCAGGAGTTTGACTTAGCCCGAATTACTATAAATTTACAATATAATCACAAATTATAGCTATTCTCAAAATAACTTTTCAAATGCGTTTGATCGGTTTGAAGATTCCCTGCAGCATTCTGCAGGGATCTTCCCGGCAAGGATTTTTTCTATTTTATATAGCTCTCCTCAACCACGTCCTAAAGGACGAGGCTTACGGGGAGCAAGCCGGTCAAACATTCGCGTTTGCTGGTTTGCATCTTTTGATCGGTTCTAAGCTCGCTTCACTAAATTGCAAAAACTCGGGCTAACGCCCTCAAACTGTTTGCAATTTGACGTTCCGTTTCGCTAAGAACCGTTAAGCAAAGCTGCAAAAGGCTTTACACGAATCCATGAAACCGATCTATTAGTTAGTGTCCATCCAGAAATAGTAGTTTTTGGTTCAAGACAAGGCCGCAGGATTTTTTCGACCGCAGGCGTAGTGCGCCTACGTCGAGGATCGAAAAAATCCGAGAACGCAGTATTGGGCCGAAAGATGCTGTTTCTGGATAGACACTAGTTAACGGAACACATTTTTGAGAACAAGTATAATAGGCCCGTAATGATTTGACCCCAATTTTGCCATGTCTACTACAATCACATTCGTACTGTTTATTTTGTCAGTATTGATAGTCTTATTGGGCGCTCATTTTTTGCTATATGTTTCAGTCGCTCACTTTTTTACAATTACTAGCGCTACAGTCAAAATATATCTTGCAGCCACTCTGCTTTTTCTTTGTTTTAGCTTTCTTATTTCTGTCATTTTACTTCGTTGGAATGAAAATGTTTTTACCCATTATTTTTATATAGCCTCGGTCTTTTGGGTAGGTCTTCTAATCTGTTTGGTTATGGCAACCGGGTTAATATGGTTTGTCTTTGGTGCAGTGAAATTAATAGGGCATACCGCTAATATGCGTACTATCAGTGTCCTATTCTATGGGTTGGCAGCTCTGGTTTCGTTTTACGGCATATGGAATGCATTTCATCCCCACTTAAAAAATATTGAAGTGGAAATAGAAAATCTTCCGCCAGTTTGGAAAAATAAGATTGTGGTCCAGCTTTCAGATGCTCATTTGGGGATTATTCACGGAACTACTTTTTTAAGACGAGTCGTCTCACTGGTAAACGCAATCGAACCACATATGATTCTGATTACGGGTGATCTGTTCGACGGCATGGCAGGTGATCTTACCCGCTTTATTGAACCACTCAATGACCTGCAGGCCTCCAAGGGCGTTTTCTTGGTTACAGGCAATCATGAAGGATATTTGGGGCTAAAGAGATCTCTATCTATACTTAGGGAAACTCATATCAGTGTCCTTGATATGGAAGTGGTTGATATAGACGGGCTTCAGATCGTGGGTGTCAGCTTCCCGGAGTTTGAAAAGGAGGATAACGTAAAAAGCGTTTTTGAGCAGGGGGGTAATTACAATCACAGAAAGCCGAGCATCCTCCTTTATCACACACCCACTAATATCACCAGGTCAAACAAGAACCGTGGCAGTCAGCAATTTAATACCTATTGGTTCCCTGATATTGATATGACTTTTGTGAAACAAAAGGGCATCGATCTTCAACTCTCAGGCCATACACACCATGGTCAGCTCTTTCCCTTTGGATACCTTACCAAAATGATATACCAAGGTTATGATTATGGACTGCATAAAGACGGTCGATTCAACCTGTACACTACAAGTGGCGTGGGCACATGGGGCCCACCCATGAGAATCGGCAGCTCATCAGAAATTCCGGTTATTAAGTTAAAATAGGGCTTGGGGATACCCTTCAGATTTATAGTTTTAATTGAGGTGTTTTTGGGAAAACAAGGGGGTCGCGGTCACTTATGACAGATTAAGCTTCGAGTGAATCGGAAGGTAGTTGAGAAAGATTGTAGCCTATGTTGACTTATTATTCAGTCTTTGCAGGAGGCGGTTGATGATTTTTCTTTAACCGCCTTTTTCCTTTTTATGGGGAGCACCTGGATGCGGATGAGTGGCGGGGAAAGGCCTGTCATTGTTTATTAATTGTAAAACTGTTTTACACAAAAATTTCCTTATGCAGCGCCTGAATCATGACATGGAGGAACTTGTGCAAGATAAATATTGAAAAACCATAATGATATAGTATGTTATCATTAACTCCTTTGGAAGCCTTTCAATTTTATTAACACCTAAATTCTGCAAGTCTCGTATCGACAGGATATACAAGGCATCGATCTCGCTGCTGTATTGTAATACTGGAAGCGATTGATAACGCAGTAGATCCGGTCGAGGTGAGGCTCCCGAAGGGTTAATTTTTTTCGAAATCTAATGAAGATTTCATAATTTTATTTCACTTGCTTATTAAAGTTCGGCTATTTGATAAAAAAGTATCAATACCGTGTTATAATTATTGAAAAATTATATCTTTCGGAAAAAGTTAATGCAGTATTTAGGTAACGAGGAATAGCATTATGCAAGTATTCTGTGCCAACTGCAACAAACAGTATAACATCGACAACAGCAAGCTGGCCCAAATTAAAAAGCGGAAACCGAAATGTAAGGCCTGCGGTTCATATATTTTCTCTTCCGATGGGTATCATGAGGAGACGATCCTGCAGAAAGGAGATCAATTCAAGATGCAACCTTCTAAGTATCTCCAGGATCAAAAGGCTCCGGTCCAGGCAGATAAGACTGATCAGCCCGATCAGTCCGATCAGCCCGGCCAGCCTGAACAGTCCGACGATGCTTATCCGGCATCCATTGGCCCTTACAGGATTGAAGGGGTTCTTGGAAAGGGGGGGATGGGAACGGTCTACAAGGGCCTGGATGAATCGCTACACCGCCATGTTGCTATTAAAACCCTGCAGCTGGCAGAAAAAAAACACCAGGAACGGTTCCTTAAGGAAGCACGGGCTTTAGCCAAACTGTCACACCCGAATATTACTCAAATCCACAGCGCAGGAGAGGATGGCGGAGTCCCCTACTTTGTCATGGAGTATGTTGACGGTCTCTCAACCGAGCAATTACTGGAAAGCAAACAAAGATTTCCCATCCCCGGGTCCCTGGATATTGTTATACAGGTATGCCAGGGTCTGAAAAAAGCCAACCAAATGGGCATCATTCACAGAGACATAAAACCTGGGAATATACTGGTCAGCTCGGACGGCACGATCAAAATCACGGATTTTGGCCTGGCCAAACTGGTCACCGAAGATCAGAGCCTTACGTCAGTCGGCATGACGCTTGGTACTCCTTCATATATATCGCCGGAACAAGGAAAGGGTGAAAAGCTTGATTTTAGGGCGGACATCTACGCGCTGGGTGTAATGCTCTACAGATTTATCATCGGGCGCCTTCCCTTTGAGGCTGATACGGCTGTAGCGTTAATTATGAAGCATGTCGATGAACCTGTTCAGTTCCCTACACCAACGGCTGACCTTAACGTGCCGCCCGCAATAACCGGTATTATCCGAAAGATGATGGCCAAGAACCCGGATGACCGATTTTTGAGTTATGATCAGTTAATTGACGAACTGGCACGCTTAAAGAAAAGCTTTCAGGCGCTGGAATCTAAAACCGATGATGAAATGACGACTTCATGGCAGCAGCCGGAATCAACTGCCGACCCCGGCAGTGCAGCAGGCGCTTATAATTCACAGATGGACCAAACAGTAATGATACCAGCAAGACCGAGCGGTTCATCCTTCCGTATTCCGCCAAAACTGATGATATCTGTTGCCATACTCGTTTTATTTGGATTCTTTGTTTTTATGAGCGGCAGGTTTTCTCCTACAAAACAGGCTGAAAAAGACAACAAGGTCAAACTCAACAAGACCGGAAAGGCTGAAGAAGTTGTTTTATATCATTTGCCAGGAAACAAACCGGAAGGGGCAAGACCTGCCGCAACCGGGCCGGTTGAAATTGAAATCAACCACCACACTATTGAAGAGATAGACGAAAACAGTTATCGGGTATACGGGTCAATAAGGAATATGGGGACAAACTCTGTACAGAAACTTTCTGTAGAGGTGGCGTTAATAAACGTATTTAATGAAGGCATTTCAACGCAGAATATCCTGACCGAGCCAAGAGTCATTATGCCCGGGGAAATTGCCCGTTTTTCTCTTGTTTTTAAAGAAGTGGAATTTTTAGATCACTATATAATAAAAGCCTCTGATGAAAGTGTTGAGGGAAGTGCGGATATAATTAAAGAACAGGAAGAAAGCCTTGAGAGTATGCCGGATAAAATTGAACCATTGGATGAAGATATAAAAAGCATAAAAAGCATACCCGATTAATAAAGTGTATGAGGGTGAAGCGCAACGAAGTTACGTTCGAGCGAGGTTTACGAACCCATCAGTCTTTCCTTTCTGGAATTTGTCTTAGCCTCTTGATACGCTCCATGGCAAACTAGTATTCAAGCATCTCGTCCATAACAGTTTTGGCACAGCTTCATATACTGTTATCAAAAGACCGGTTAAACCGAATTTCTCATCCTTGTTCAAGCGGGGTGAGAAATCCGGGCTATGTATCGAACACGTCTCCGGTTCTCAGACCATGTTCGGACGCGAATTCG
>JAZFVY010000305.1:0-6272 GCA_036447975.1 Desulfobacterales bacterium | reverse complement strand
GGCATTCTCAAGGGCTCCGGCATCACCAAAAGGAATGATCTTAAACCCCGGTGTAAATGGCCCAAATCCGTCCCTTGATCGCTCATCGGTACTGAACCCGATAATTGATATGGTCCGTCCGTGAAAGTTATTCTCACAGACAATGATTTCAGCCTGGTCTTGAGGAACACCTTTGATCTTGTACCCCCACTTGCGAACAGCCTTTATAACGGTCTCTACCGCTTCTGCACCGCTGTTCATGGGCAGAACTTTGTGAGTGTTTGTCAACTCACAGATTTCTTTATAAAAGAGCCCCAACTGATCATTACGGAAAGCCCGCGAGGTAAGGGATAGCCTTTGGAGCTGTTCCATCATTGCTTTCATGATTTTAGGATGAGAGTGTCCCTGATTGATTGCCGAATATGCGGAAAGGAAATCCATATACTTGTTGTCCTCCACATCCCAGACCCAAATACCCTCCCCGCGCTTGAGCACAACATCCAGAGGATGATAATTATGAGCACCTAATTTATTTTCCAAATCGATATAATACTTGGTATCCATGAATACTCCTCCAATTTTTTCGGGCCTTAAAAAATCAGTAAGTAAAGAATCCGGGTCCCAATGACCAGATTCTCTATGTTTTAGTAATACTTTAGCTTTTTAAAAATTTTCCAGCTTCAGGTATAATTAAATTTTTACTGAAAAAACTCGTGGATAACGGCTCGTAATGAAAGAACCTGCACAGACTATTAATAAAGGTTTTTGTTTTAAGAGGATGCTGCATCTTTAAATCAAATCGATCATGGTTCTTTCATAACGAGCCCTAATCCACTCAAACAGTTTCCAGTGCAAAATTTAATCATACTTGAAGCTCGTTTGAATTCCATTTGTTTCAAAGAGCTAAAATGTTACATGTTTTAAAATATCACAAAAAACATCTTAAAGGAAAATTTATTTGGCCGAATAATGAATGAATTTGACTTAATTTTAGAGTATAACTATAAAACCATATATGAACCTATCTCAAAAACAATCTAAGTGCCCATGGCGGTGTTGCGAAACGGTTCAAAATGCTCACATACTACGTGTATGCTCCGCTTTTTCACCGTTTCGCGCCTTGCCCTAAACACTAATCTTATTTTTGAGATAGGTTCATGTAACTTTATTAATTCCAGATCAAGAACGACAAAAATTTAACCGGAGGATATTATGGCATTCGACCCGCAAAAGGATAAAATTCTAAAGATGTGGAAATGTGAAGAAACCGGACTTGTTGTTTCAATTAATCAATATGGCGACAGCGAGCCTAAACTCCAGATCGGACCCAGGGTCTATATGAGAAAAGACGGTAAAGAATCCCAGCGCAAGGCAGGCCGTCTCACTATAGAAGACTTGATGTGGTTTTACGAGATTATTGATGAAGCCAAAGATGAACTTGCAAGATTGGCAGGGCCGGCATGATTACACAAACTGAAACCCTAATTGATCATAAACAAAACGGGGAAAATATTTTTGGATCTGGGGCATCCTCGATTTTCGCTCAATCAGGGTGTAAGCTACAACAATCTACAATATGAAATTTGATGATGCTATCACATACCCCTTGACAGGAAAAAACGCTCCCCACTTAGGACCTTTAGCCGTTATGGTGTCTGATAAGAATGATCTTGGTTTGCTTTGTGGTTTGATGAACCTTGGTGAAGATAAAGTCAGGAACCTTTTGATGAGCAAGATCTATATCGGAGATGATTCATCCAAAAAGTTTGCAATCGCAGGTCCCTTGATCGGTTCGCCGTATGCCGTTATACTGCTTGAGCATTTGATTAGTTGGGGAGTACGACAAATCATATTTTTCGGGTGGTGTGGAGCTGTCTCACATGATGTTAAGATCGGAGATGTCATTGTTCCGACATCTGCTGTTATTGATGAGGGGACATCGAAGCATTATAGGGACAGATCTGTACATTCGACTAAATTAAATAATGTACAGCAGGCAAATCGGGGCGACCTTGTCGAATGTGTAGACCAGACATCTGATGGGCACTGGGTTTCGAGTCCTTCAGAATCTATTGTAAAAAAGACAAAGGCGGCCCTGAGCATTAAAGGTATTGGTTTTCGAGAAGGCCCTGTCTGGACTACTGACGCTATTTACAGAGAAACCCGTAAAAAGGTTGAGTATTTTCAGAAAAACCATGTATTGGCGGTTGAGATGGAAACGTCGGCGCTCTTTACCGTTGGAGAGTTTCGGCATGTTGAAGTCGGCGCAATCCTCGTGGTCTCCGACGAGTTGTCGACATTTAAGTGGCGACCGGGGTTCCGTGAAAAACGCTTCATAAAAAGCCGTAAGGCTGTTGTCGAGGTGATAAGCCGTTTATGCAAAAACATGTAAATCCTGCCATAATAAAAAAAGTTGAGGATTTAAGACAAGCGCTTCACAGGCATAACTACCGATACTATGTTCTGGATGATCCTGAAATATCCGATTCTGAGTATGACAGGATAATGCAGGAACTGTTAGAACTGGAGGCTGCCTATCCAGATCTTTCAAGTCCGGATTCCCCTACCTTGCGTGTAGGGGCCCCTCCCCTCGACAAATTCGAAACCGTTGCACATTCTCTTCCCATGCTGAGCCTGGATAATGGATTCAACGATACGGACATCATTGAGTTTGACCGCCGAATAAAAAAAAATCTACATACAGACGATGATATTATTTACACCGCAGAGCCGAAGCTGGACGGTGTTGCTGTTGAGCTTATCTATGAAAACGGTCGACTGGTCACCGCGTCTACCCGCGGTGACGGTATCAATGGTGAGGATATAACATCAAATGTAAGGACCATACGATCAGTGCCCATGCTGATTGAAAATGGAAAGGACAAAAGCATCCCAACACTTATTGAAGTAAGGGGGGAGGTTTTTATAAATCTGGAAGGGTTCAGGCGATTAAATGATGAACGACTCGGCCAGAATTTATATCCGTTTGCCAATCCCAGAAATGCTGCTGCCGGGTCTTTAAGGCAACTCGATTCCAGAATTACGGCTCAACGTCCTTTGGAAATATTTTTCCATGGTGTAGGGATTGTCGCTGATCTTGTTTTAGAATCGCACTGGGAGATGTTGCAAACTTTGCGGAACTTAGGTTTTAGAATTAATCCTCTTATCAAACCCAAAGCCACCATTGAGGAGGTTCTTGACTATTACAGAGAGCTCGTTGAAAAGCGGCATCAATTGCCCTACGATATTGACGGAATGGTGATCAAGGTTGACAGTCTTATTGTTCAGCGACACCTTGGTGCAACCTCCCGAAGCCCAAGGTGGGCCATTGCCTATAAATTCAAAGCGCTTCAGGAGACGACTCGTGTAACTAACATAGAAGTGCAGGTTGGAAGAACCGGTGCCCTTACACCTGTTGCTCATCTCGTACCTGTAATTATTGGCGGCGCCAAGGTCAGTCGCGCAACACTTCATAATGAGGATGAAATCAAAAGAAAAGATATTAGAATAGGTGATACGGTTCTTGTCCAGCGGGCCGGAGACGTGATTCCCGAAGTTGTCAAGGTCATCGATTTAAAGAGAACAGGAGAAGAAAAAACATTCAAAATGCCATTCAAATGCCCTGTTTGCAGTGCTTCGGTTGTTCGCGCTGAAGATGAGGCTGCATTAAGATGCATTAACACTGCCTGTCCCGCCCAGGTTAAGGAGCGGATTAAGCATTTCGCATCAAAGGGCGCATTTGACATAGACGGTCTGGGAGATAAGCTTGTCGAGCAGCTTGTCGACAAGGGCTTGCTTTTTTCCTATGCTGATATTTTTCGACTGAATGAAGATGCGCTGGAAAATCTGGAACGGATGGGACCGAAATCTGCCGCAAATATTATTGCTGCTATTTCACAAAGTAAGCAGATCACTTTAGATCGTTTTCTTTATGCTCTCGGAATCCGGCATGTCGGAGAACATGTGGCCTTTATTCTCGCAAATACTTATGAAAGCTTGGAAAAACTTTTTCGGACCACAACGGATGATCTTAAAGCTTTTGAAGGAATCGGCCCTGTGGTTGCAGAAAGTGTTGTAAATTTTTTTAAACAGGATAAAAACCTGCAAGCAGTGAACGACATAATCGCCGGCGGCGTCCAGATCCTTTGGGAAGATAATAAAAAAGAGGGCCCACTGAAAGGCAAGGTATTTGTCTTGACCGGCACGCTGGAAAACATGACAAGGAGCGAAGCAAAGAAAGTCATCGAAGAGGCAGGTGGCAAGGTCAGCAGTTCCGTCAGCCGAAACACAGATTATCTTATTTCAGGATCTTCACCGGGTTCCAAACTCAAACATGCAAAGGATCTGGGAGTTGAAATAATTGATGAGACAACCTTGAGGCAATTGATGATTGAAGATTGATAATTTACGATTTATAGGTCAGACACTTTATGAAGAGTTGACCCTCTGCCTAAGTATCAGTCAAATTTCATCAAAATAAACAATTCAGATTATCAAATTCTACCTTTCAATAGTCAATCAACAATATTCAATTGCAGGGGGTGAGCATGGGAGAAAATGTAAGAGCCCGTGTCGTAATCAGCGGCAGAGTTCAAGGCGTTTTTTTTAGATTGGAGACAAAACATGCGGCTGATAGATATGGTGTTTTTGGATGGGTAAAAAATCAACGCGACGAAACTGTTGCAGCCTTATTTGAAGGCAATAAAGAGAAAGTCGATTCAATTATTGAGTGGTGCAAAGAAGGTCCTCCCATTGCAAAAGTCCACAGTGTGGATGTGGAATGGGAAGATTACAAAGGTGAGTTTGATATATTTGAAATCACATATTAAAAAGGCGGCTTAATTTATCAACGAACGTAAAATAAGCCGCCTAAAATTTATCGTCTATACGGCATCTTTAAGTTGTTTGCCGGCCTTGAATTTTACAACATTTGTTGCTTTAATTTTAATCGGTTCACCTGTTTGAGGATTGCGTCCTTTTCGAGCTTTTCGACGGACTTTTGAAAAAGTACCAAACCCGACCAGCGTTACCTTACCGTCCTTTTTCTTCAAAGCCTTTGTTACATTGCTCATGAAAGAGTTAAGTGCAGCTGAAGCAGCCACTTTAGATATGCCTGCATCCTTTGCCATCTTGTCAACCAATTCTGCCTTTGTCATGATGCCCCCCTTGTTTGTTTATTGATTAACATCAATTAAGCCCATGTATTAATGGGTTCATATATCATGCTATTTTTCATGTCAATATAAAACAGCATCCCACAACACTTTTTTGCATATAAACTACGGAAACCAGCTTCATAATTGCATTTAGAAAAAGTAATTCCCCAAGATCCTGTGTTTTAAGTACGTGATGAGCACAGTTTAATTGAAAAAAGAAATTGTTTTAGCTTTTTGAAAAGTATTTTTTCAGACGAAGGTTTTACTAAAACAGGGCGTTTGCAAATTGGATAGGATCAAATTCCTGCAGATCTTCAATTTTTTCACCAATCCCAATGTACTTTAACGGAATTTCAAGTGTACTGCAAATACTGACAACGATTCCTCCCTTGGCTGTCCCGTCAAGCTTAGTAAGGGCAATTCCTGTGACGCCAATCGCATCATTGAACAGTTTGGCCTGGGAAAGAGCGTTTTGACCGGTTGTGGCATCGAGAATCAAAAGAATTTCATGGGGAGCTTCTGGAAGTTTTTTCGAAATGGTGCGTTTTATCTTTTTGAGCTCTTCCATCAGGTTTTTCCTTGTATGAAGCCTCCCTGCTGTATCAACAAGAACAATGTCCGCACTCCTGGCAGCCGCTGCCTCAATGCCGTCATATGCAACAGCGGCAGGATCCGACATTTCCTTGTGCCTTACGATTTCAACTCCTGCTCTTTGAGCCCATATCACAAGCTGATCGATTGCCGCCGCTCGAAAAGTGTCGGCGGCAACTATGATAACCTTTCTCCCCGAAGCAACGTATTTTGCAGCCAGTTTCCCTATGGTAGTAGTTTTGCCGACACCGTTTGCACCGATGACCATTATGACGTGGGGTTTGGGGACAATTTTTTGAGGAACCGGCAGTTTTACATCCAGAAATGAGATGATTTTCTCTTTAAGAGTCTCTTTGAGTTGATCAGCGCCTGATATTTTTGAAGACTTTTTTGAGATGCCCTGGATAAGATCCATGGTAGTCTGCACACCGATGTCCGAAGTAATCAGAAGTTCTTCAAGTTCCTCCAGCAGTTCTTCATCAATTTTTCTGTTGCCTGCAAAGAGCTCATCAATGTCGGTTGAAAGAAGTTTGCGGGTCTTTGACA
>JAZFVY010000304.1:0-6730 GCA_036447975.1 Desulfobacterales bacterium | reverse complement strand
ATGGAATAATTATTCAAAGCAACAAAAACTTTTTCCCGATCCTTTTCAATATTAAATTTAATGCTTTTTACAATTATTTTTGTTGGAGGCAAAGCTTTAGCCTTATTGCCCCGCTCTGCCTTATCCTCTGCTTGAGCTTTAGTATCAAATCCCCGTAAATTTGTGTCAGCCCCCTGGCCTCCGGCAGTCCGAACAGGCGATTTCAAAGGCTTCCATTCTTCCGAAACGATCTTCCATTGACCGCTTGAATTTATCAGTATCAGCGTTTTCTCCCCGACATCCGAAAACTTCGTGTCTTGATAACGTTGCAAGAATCTTGCGGTTGCATACTTTCCTTCGATAAAGACCCACAGATCGGATATCCCGATCCGGATGTCACCGGATTTTTGAAATAGTCTGGCCTTCTCTTCCATCCAACCCTTGTAATTGAGACCTTTAGATCGGAAAATCGGACTATAGAAATACATGTACCTGTTGATATTCCGATTTTGCCAGGCATTACTCCAGGCGTACACGCGCGCGCGAACATCTTCGATATCGCTGGCCGGCGCAATCCCTGCCAGTCCAAACAACACCATGTTCATGATCAGGATAGCTATCAATTTCTTCATAAGAAATTCGGGTTAGAACTCAAGAATCCCCTCAACCTCCTTTAAGCTTTGTATATGAAAGTCCGCAGAAAGAGATCTGTTTTTGTAAGCCACAAAGGGCATCTCAGCCGCCTTTGCCGCGATTTCATCGAGTTTCGAATCTCCCACGTAGATTGAATGATAAGGGTCTATTCTGAAATGTTCCAGGACCTTGATAAGCGGATCAGGGTGAGGTTTCGGACGATCTACGTCAGCAGCACTTACAATAAGATCAAAATGCTCTTCCAGGCCGTGTTCGCTGAGAACTCTGTCCATTGTGTCTGATCGGTTTGTGGCAACAGCGGTCTTGTATCTGGGCCTGATTTTTTCAAGCAAAGGCTTTAGATACGGCTCTATTTCCATATATTTTAAAAACGGCAGATAACTCATGTTTTTTCGATAGGCTTGCGCTGCCTCGAAACTCTCCATATCATTAAACAGATTCGCAATCGCCTGATCTGCTGTGTGCATATTGCAAAAGGCAAACTGTTCGGTGGTCATGGCCGGCCGGCCAAAATGATCCAAAATCTTGTTATAGTAAGCCATGTTTGCCTTCATTGTATCAAACATGACCCCGTCACAATCAAAAGCAACAACTTTGATATTTTTCATAAGAAGCTATTTTTTTATATTAGGCTGCCTGTCACGGATAGACCCGTTAACCCTGATCTTAATCAGAGGCCGTATTTCGCTGTCTGTTTTCAAAGAAATGTTGTCTGAATAGCGACCCTTATCTTTTTTCAAATTTTCGACAGTCAAGACATATTCCATCCCTTTTGACAGTTTATGTTCCTCCAATTTGAAACGGATGTTTTTGCCATTTATTGCTTTGCTTTCAACTATTTTGAACGGATACTTTTCTTCAGGTATTATCTTCACAGTTGTCTTTAACTGGTCTCCGACAAAACCGCGCAGAATAACATTTTTCGGAATAATGGTGGCAAATTTTTCAACCATACCAAATACTGTCAGGTTAAGTTTGGGATTCTTTTGGTCATTAGTTTCAACGGTTATGCTTTTGTTCATTCTTTTCCCACCATATCCGCTTGTATATACTTTTATGGTTATTTTTCCCTCACCGCCGGGAGGGATTTGTCTCGTGTATGAGACAGCCGTACAACCTCAGCCGGTTCTGACCTTTTTAATATCAAGAGGTGCTGTCCCTTTGTTTTGCATGATAAAATCGTGCAATACCTCAGTCCCCTCTAAAACCCTCGGAAACGCGTATTGGGTTTCCGGCAAAAAAGCGGTTGGTGCCTGAAGGGTTTTGTCTTGGGCTCCGAAAGAACCGGTTGCGGAAAAAAGTACACAAAATGCAAGAGCAAAGGCAAAAATGATCTTAAGTCTCATATGTAAAATCCTTTATTTAAAAAAAAGTTGCTATTCAGCCATTAAAATACAAAGGCACAAAGAAAATAATAATATCCAATAATATTGGCACTTTGGTGCTAAAATGCCTGAACAGTTACAAAATAAGGCAATTTACGTTGCAACCATGTGAATGTCAAGACGCAAGTTTTTAATCAATGCTGCTTTGATCATATATAACTGCTTCGAAAAGATCAGTGTTTATTTTATCCTAATTACATCATGAAGATTGGATCAACATCCACAACTACCTTGACATGGCGATTGCTGACTTTTGACCTGTTTTTGAACAACATCAGGTGAAGAAATCGGTGAAGCGGTTTTACGTTCAGACCTTTTAATAGGATCTGCCATCTGTATTGTTTTGCGATCCTTGGTAGTGAAGCTTCAATGGGCCCCAATATCTCCACAGACTTTGAAAAAGTTGTATGGTTTCTTTTCAGCGCATTGCAAAGATCTCCCACGACCTGGGCATGCTGTCGAGTTTTTGCCTTGTCCTTTCCTGATATTTTTAGCTGTACCATCCTTGAAAATGGCGGATAATTCAGGCTCTTTCGAAAACCTATCTCTGCATTGTAAAAGGTTTTGAAGTCTTGCTCCGTTGCAGATAATACACTGAAATGATCCGGGTTATAAGTCTGAAGGATTACACGGCCGGGCGCAGCCCCCCTCCCGGCCCTTCCGGCAACCTGGGCCAAAAGCTGGAAGGTCCGTTCCCCGGCTCTAAAATCGGGAAAGTTTAATGAAAGATCAGCGCAAATAATACCAACCAGGGTAATGTTTGGAAAATCATGACCCTTTGCGACCATCTGAGTTCCAACAAGTATGTCTATGTTCTGGTTTCTGAGACCTTTGAGTATTTTAAGAATTGAACCTTTTCGCCTGGTTGTGTCACGGTCCATTCTGGCTGTTCTGGATTCAGGAAAGAGAGCCTTCACGGCTGCCTCCACCTTCTCGGTCCCAAGTCCCAACAGTATGATTTTGGAAGATCCGCAGGAATTGCAATTTGATGCCGATGCTCGTGTAAAACCGCAGTAATGGCATTTATATGCATTGGCCTCCTTATGCATTGTCAGAGAAATGTCACAATTTTTACATCTTATTGTTTCACCGCACGATGAGCAAACCGGATAGCTGGCAAAGCCGCGTCGGTTCAGAAAAAGGAGAACCTGCTCACCACGCTCAAGAGTCGCTTTCATTGCATTGTTAAGCTCTGGAGTAATAAAACGCCTGATTCCACGAACATCCCTGCTTTTACGCAAATCGACTACAGTTATCTCCGGAAGAGGACGCTTTTCAACCCGCTTTTTTAACGTGACTTCCTCAAATTTTTTTATTGTTACGTTATAATACGACTGTATCGACGGTGTGGCTGACCCCAGCAAGGCAACTGCATCATGCAACTTTGCTCTAACAACTGCAAGATCCCTGGCATTATACCGCAAACCACTCTCTTGTTTGTATGACGTGTCGTGTTCCTCATCAACTATGATAATGCCGATGTCAGTAAAAGGCGCAAAGACTGCGGATCTTGCACCAATGGCGATAGACACCTCCTGGCGAGCGATGCGTATCCACTGATCATAACGCTCTCCAGCGGAAAGTCCGCTGTGAAGGATAGCAACACACTCACCAAACCGAGCTCGGAACCGCCGCTCCATCTGGGAGATAAGCGCAATCTCAGGAACCAGAACAAGCACACAATAGCCCCGGCTTATGGCCTTTGCAGCAAGCTGCATGTAAACCTCTGTCTTGCCGCTTCCAGTGACCCCTGTCAGAAGGCAGGTTGCAAATTTTCGACCCAAGTATCCTAACACCGTGGAAATCACACCTTTTTGCTCGTTTGTAAGTCTATGAGCTTCGTCTGAGGTTATCGGCTCACCAAACGGGTCCCGATAAACCCTTTTATTAAAGATCGAAATATAACCTGCCGTCTCCAAAGACTTTATTAATCTTGGAGCAGACGGAACCAGCGCCTTTAATTTGCTTATGGAAATTTCCCCCTGATTTTTTATGGTGTCAATGGTCTTTTTCCTTGAATCAGAAAGCCTGTCCATGGGAATGTCAGAACCAACAAATGATACATGCCTTACCGTCTTTTGCCTTGTGGTTCCGCCTTTAAGTTTCCGTTTGTGGACAATCAGCCCGCGACGCTCCATGTCATGAATTAATGCATTGGGAATGTGCTTATTAAGGTTTTTACAAAGGTCTTTAAGACGACAAGATTCCGTTTTCAGCCGGTTTATAATCTCACCTTCCAAAGGTGTAACAGAATTCTTAAAAAGTGTTCCCTCCCCTTTTTCTGTAATGGCAATGGTGACAAAGTCATAAAGATTCAACCCTCCGGGTAACGCGCATTTGATAACATCTCCGATGGGGTGCATGTAATAATCAGAAGTCCACTTGAAAAACGGTATCATTGATGAAGGAAAAAGCGGCTTTTCATCAAGGATATCCAGAACATTTTTTATCTCCTCCTGCTTGGTATCACTGCATGAACCCAAAATGTATCCTGTAACCCTACGCTGACCAAAGGGTACCAGCACCCTTTTCCCCGCTGATGCTAGTGCAGAAAGGTTTTCAGGAATGCTGTAAATATAAGTTTTGTATACTGGAAGCGCTATGGCAACTTCAATGTATGAGGAAGGTGATGTCATTTATTTTCAGGCAGTTGCATAAATATGATGTAAAAAATAACGCCCATGATCCATTCAGATAAACCGTAAGGGGTTTGAAATACAAACCCTTTTCACTTGACACACAAACTGCTTTTTTTTATAGTAAATTATAAATAATTCCCATGAAATTCGATATTTTCTAAACATCTCTTTATCAGATGCAAAATATAACTCCAACATTATTATTTTTCAACCATATCAGAATTTCGGTCATGTTTAGCCGTATCTTCTCAATAAATTGTATGAGCCCGCTGGTGATAAAAAGATCTGATTGTTTGAGTCCCGCATTTAGCTGACTTGGTAAGCCCAAAGAAAAAAATGCAAATAAATAATCCATGATTTACTAAATAAGGAGGAGCATATGCAAAAAATAACAAAACAATCTCTTGTCTTTATTATAATTGCATCCATGGTCTTTGTACCATTCGGAGCTTCCGCCCTGGCAGAGGGAGATAGTCTGGATGAAGGAATTAGCGCCGAAGCAATGGTTGCTGACTTTGTGTTTGTCAGGCCGTTGGGAATCGTTGCCGTTGCTGTGGGCTCCGTCTTTTTTATTGCGTCCCTTCCCTTTTCACTACTGGGTGGGAACTCCAAGGATGCGGCCAAAAAATTAGTCTTTGATCCCGCCAAATTTACCTTTTCAAGGCCGTTGGGAGACTTTTAGCACTCTTTTCTTCGCTCTGGTCTACAATTTTTTGATCCGCATGAGGAGGGACAAGTTCGATACACTTTAAACATATCTGCCTGCCATGTTTTTGCTCTGACGCCTCCCGACGCCTATCAGTCTTCCGGATCAATGTATCTATTTTGGGAAAAATTAATCCATTTGTAATATTTTAGCCCTGTTAAAACATTATCGTATTCGGATAATCCGGTTTTAAACCGTATTAATCACGTCAAAAGCGGATAAAATCGTGACCCACTTTAAAACCGGATCACCTTAATACTTAATAAAATAAATACATAAAATGTTTTTCCCATTTTGTTTACAATTAATTGAGGTATCTGGGAGTTTTATAGAAAATTTGCCCTTAATTTACCTTAATGACGAAAACTCCCCGACCCCTGAAATAATTAAGGTAATACATCCTTTTAATATTCTATGAACAAGGAGGAAAAATGGTCGCAGAAGGACGTCATGGGATTGAAGAATTGACTCAGTTTGCAATGGAAGTGATCCGTCGTTCAGGAGATGAAGCGCTTTCCTATTATGGTAAAGGGAACCCTAATATTAAATTCGATGAGGAGCTGGTCACAGAGGCCGACTTCCATCTGATGGATTTTTTTCAAGATCAACTCAAGGCTCATTTTCCTGAGCATCAGATATTTATGAACAACCAGACAAACAAAGAATACACCCATGATGAAAAGCGGTACCTCTGGATATATGATCCGTTAGACGGGGTTGCCAATTTTCAGGCTGGAATTCCCATTTGGGGCACCTCCCTTGCCCTTATCGAAAATTTCTGGCCCATTTTCGGTGTGTTTTATATGCCGGCAACCGGCGATCTTTTCCATGCCCGGGCCGGACAAAAGGCCTTCCTGAAAAAGAAAGAAATCCAAGTTTCAGATCAAAAAAATATTAACGACGAAAGCCTTCTCTTAACATACTCACGGTTTCACCTCCGTTATCGATCCACTTTTCCGGGTAAAATCCGTGATCTGGGATGCACTGTTGCTCACCTATGCTATGTTGCCATGGGGCGTGCCGACGCGGCTGTAATTGCCAACGAGTCCTATCAGGATCTTGCTGCGGCTTGTATCATTCTTGAAGCGGCAGGAGGAAAGATTTGCAAAATGGATGAAAGCAATTTTTTTCTTAACGAATACCTGGATGGACAAAAAATAAATGACCACCTGCTGGTCATGGCCCCTGATATATACTCACAAGTGCGCAACTGTCTACAGGAAATTTCTTAAAGTGATGGTTGATGGCTTCGTAAAAAGTCCAACTTCTGCGTTGCGCTTCATTTCGTTGTCATTGCGGCGTACGCTAAGTACGCCTCATGACACAAAATTCGCGCGCCTTGAATTTGGAGCTTTTTACTTTGCCAT
>JAZFVY010000303.1:0-3394 GCA_036447975.1 Desulfobacterales bacterium | reverse complement strand
TTTGGGAATTTTGCTGTTATTCTATATATCTCTAAACAGAGCTCGTATGACTTTTGCCAGACATTCAAATCTTTGTAACTCTTTAGCATTTCACTTGAACCCTTGAATCCTTGACCCCTTGAACCCTCTGGAACCACACTGGCTCACTTGAAGATTATTCACTTGACTTGCCTTAATTAGCTACAACTAATCGGGTAATGATCCAAATTTTATATCTCGCTTTTAGCGGATTTTGAAAGGAAGTATATGGAAATGGCAGTTGCATGTCAATAATGAATTCCCCATTGAATGTCTATCTTCTTGACATAAAAGCACATTTATTCTATAAACTCTAAAGATTTGTTTCGGGTTTATTCCAGTCGGCATGTTTTACGCGGATACGGCCTTCTCCTCAAATTTTTTCATATATCTATCGGTGGGCTTCAAATTTACGTTTTATCCGGGTTAGGGAGTAGAAAAAGATAAACAAAACAGGCATAAGAATGCAAAAACCGATTGCGTCTGCACTGGTTGGTGCAGGATGAAGGAGGTTTACATATGTCGGACGAAAAACGGCGTTTTACGCGTATTCCTTTAAAAATTAATGCAGAATTAACGGTCAATGATGTTTCATATAGCATCGAGAAAATCAGCAATCTTAGCGTGGGTGGTTGCCAGTTGACGATTACAAAGGATTTGGAACCGGGAACCGCGTGCCGTGTTGAGATTTCGCTAAGCGGAACCAGTGACGAAATGAGCATTATGATTGAAGGGGAAATCAACCGCTGCGACCCGGGAGCCGTCGCCGTCAAATTTACCCGGATTGACATCGATAGTCTCTTTCATCTCCATAACATCATTCGCTATAATTCCCCTGATCCCGACACAGTCGAGAAGGAAATTCACGAACATCCAGGACTAGTGTAGCCTGAATTTCTCATGAAGCATTCATGTAACTTCATCCTTGATATCTTGCAAATGATTTCCTCTTCGAGCGGGATGAGAAATCCGGGTTAGTGCAAAAAATATGATTTTCATTGCAGATTTAAAGAAAATATATTATGTTAATATTTTATGTTTACTGTATATAATGCGATCCACTGAAAGCACCTTTATTTCAGAGTGTTATAGGATTTTCAAGATGTAAGCCTTCTCAGTGATATCACCAAAGTCGGAGTGTGGATAAAAAAGAGAAATTAACCAAGGAAACAAATAACAGGAGGAAGATAATTGGATTATAATCTTGGCCATGAACAGCTCACTGAAATTGAGGAGGTCTTGCAAGAGGATCTCATGGGAATGGGTGTTCATTGTGTTATTTTCATCGATATGGCCGGCAATATTGTTGTAAACCTTGATGATGGCGCAATTAAGCACGATGTTTACTCTCTGGCGGCTCTGGCTGCGGGAAATTTTGGGGCAGTTAGTGCCATGGCTCAAATGATCGGGGAGGAAGACTTTTCTTTACTTTTCCATAAGGGAGAAAAAGAGAGCATACATTTCAGCAAGGTTTTGGCTGATTTTTTATTAATTATCATATTCGGCCATGAGATATCTTTGGGTCTTTTACGTTTGAAAGTGGCTGAGTCAATCGAAAAGATAGAAAAGATTTTGAAATCCTGACATCCAGGGTTGTATCGGGTTTCATCAGGTCTCCCATTAAATTCCATAGATCTGTATAATCGATGATTGCTTTGTGAGGTGTTTTCTTTTGTCGTTTATAAATTTTAAGAAAAAAGAGGTTCAGGTAAAAGTAGTCTATTATGGTCCTGGAAGAGGTGGAAAAACAACCAATTTAGAATATATATATAGTAACTTCAAAGACCGTATAAAAACAGAGATAGTCGCCATCAAAACCCAAGGAGATCGAACGCTCTTCTTTGATTTTCTTCCTTTTGATATGGGAAAGATAAAGGGATATGATGTTAAAGTACAGTTATACACCGTACCTGGGCAGGTCAAGTATGATGCCACCAGGGAATTGGTGTTGAGGGGGGTGGATGGTGTTGTATTTGTTGCAGATTCCATGGAGGCGAGGAGACAACAAAACCTTCAATCGCTCAAAAACCTCCAGGAGAACCTGGCAATCCATAAAAAAAGTATTTTTAAGATTCCATTAGTGCTGCAGTACAACAAAAGGGACCTGGCAGAACAAGATATCCCTCTTTTATCCGTTGAAACACTTGAAAAAGGGCTTAACTCTAAGCTTAAGGTGCCTTTTTTTGAGGCCAGCGCCGTTGTGGGAACAAATGTGGTACACACATTGAAAAAGATCATATCAATGACCATGGCTTCTGTAGAAAATCAGCTGAAATAGGAGACGAGTAATTGAACAGTCAAAATGATAGAACCGTAGCAGGTGAGGTGGAAGACCGCCTGAAGGATCTTTTTGGGGAAAGTGAGGAATCCCCGGCCATTGCAGGGAAAAGTGATAGTCCTGAAGAAGACTCTCCAATCAGGAAATTGAAGTCCACCATTTTATCCATCGACTGGGAAATCAGCGATGATGTATTAGACAAGCTTATCAAGGAAATAGGTGGATTAGAAAATACATACAAGGATGATAAGAATCTTCTGGTGTTCTTCCAGCTACTTGATTCAGTCGGAAAATATGTTAAGAGCACTAAAGCCAATGCCCATCCCGGGGCTATAAGGTTGTTGAACTCGGTGTATAACAGTCTGGAAATAGTAATCCTATCGAAAGGTATAACAACGGCGGAAAAGAGAAAGATACTACATGTACAGGTGGAACAATTCAAGAAATTAAAGGAGAAGATAGCCCTTAGAAAAGCTGAGATGGCCAAGAAAAAAGAGGTAATACCCCCTGAGATAAAACCAGCAATTGAAGAAAAAGAAGAAGATGTAGTCGTCCAAGTTGAGCCTGAAGTGATCACGGAAAAGTTGCCGGCCGATATTAGTCGTATGACTCCACAAGAGACTGTTGCTTATGTCTTAGCGGAGGTCAAGCAGCTCATCAGGGCCGAATTCAAGGCATTGAGGGATGAGCTGAAATTGTAAATATATTGAAGGAATATGTTAACTTTTTAGACAAAATACCTTTAACCCGAACATTTTATAACCTATCTTAAAATATTTTATTCCGTGGTTCTTCTAATGCCGCCGAGTATTAATATCCTTCATTTTTTATCCATGACAGTTCAGTGGTCTATCCATAAGTGTACGGAGTTACTCGGTTTATTTCGATAATGTTTTTACAAAAAGGGGGTAGTATGGATCTTGAGGCTCGGTATATATTTGGTAATACTTCGTTATATCGTATTCGTAACCGAAATGAGTTGCGCGTAATTAAGAATCTTCCAAATATTTTGCAAGAACACCCGGGCTACAAGCTGGATACCCTCGATATTCAAGATATCTATGCGTTAGCACTCAACAAACTTCCGGCACATTATGT
>JAZFVY010000302.1:0-3841 GCA_036447975.1 Desulfobacterales bacterium | reverse complement strand
CGAATATCGCCATTATTAACAGCATCAAAGTCTCACTGGGAGCAGGATTGGTAGGAGCCATTGTCGGAACTCTGCTGGCCTACGTCATTATGCGGGGCAAGTTCCGCGGCCGCCAGATCATGGAGATAACGGCCCTATCCGGTTTTGCCCTTCCCGGGACGGTTATCGGCGTAGGGTACATTATCGCCTTCAACCGCCCACCGTTTCTGCTCACCGGAACCATCTGGATTATCATTTTAAACTGCGTGTTTCGCTTTCTGGCGGTGGGGGTTGAAGCTGGAATCAGCAAACTGTACCAGATCAGCATCGAAATCGAAGAGGCGGCGGCAGACCTGGGTGCCGATTTCATTACGATATTTTTCAAGGTCGTTCTCCCCATTATGTTTTCTGCATTTGTCGCCGGATTCATATACACCTTTATGACGACCATGATGTCGCTTAGCGCGGTGATATTTCTGGTAACACCGGGCTTTGACCTGGCTTCGGTGTATATTTATCTTACTGCCCAATTGGGAGAGCTGGGGCTGGCCTCGGCCACAACGGTTAAAATGATGGCCATTGTGGCCGTTTGCCTTGCAGTCCTTCAACTGATTGCAAAGAAAACCGGTCTTGATGTCAGCAAAAGGCAAGGAGCATAATAATGGGAAACCAAACACCGCCCATGTTGGAGCTAAAGGATATTCATAAAAGCTTTGGCGATGTGGAAGTCCTTAAAGGGATCTCAGCCAAAATCGATAAGGGCGAACTGCTGACGTTTTTGGGACCGAGCGGATGCGGCAAGACGACCTTGTTGAGGATTGTGGGAGGCTTCACCAAGCTAACTTCAGGGCAAGTGATTCTCGAAGGAGAGGATGTCGGTACCCTGCCGCCGAATATGCGAAATACCAGAATGGTTTTTCAGAGCTATGCCCTTTTCCCTCATATGACCGTGGCCAAAAACATAGGTTTTGGTCTTACACTTAAAAAATGGCCCAAAGAAAAGATTCATACACGGGTGGAAGAACTTCTTGCACTGGTTCATATGGAAGGGCTGGGGGATCGGACCATTGACATGATAAGCGGGGGACAACAGCAGCGGGTGGCCCTGGCCAGAGCGCTGGCACTTGAGCCCAAAGTACTACTTCTGGACGAACCCCTTTCCAATCTGGATGCAAACCTGCGGGTGGCCATGCGGGAAGAGATCCGAAATATTCAAGAACGGATCAGAATTACCACCATATTCGTCACCCATGACCAGTACGAAGCCATGAGCATTTCCGACCGGCTCTTGGTACTAAGCGACGGTGTGATACAGCAGATTGGATCTCCGATCGAAATCTACGAAAAGCCGGCCAACGAGTTTATCGCCGGTTTTGTTGGATATGTTAACTTTCTCGAGGGTAAAATCGACACCATAAATGGAGAGACCCGCACAAAATATGTTTCCACCGAGTACGGCAATCTGGAATTAGATCATGATCCGGGGGATAAATTCCAGAAAGGTGATGAAATTTTGCTGGTAATCAGACCGGAAACCGTGTCACTTTCACCTTCGCATGGTACCGAGCAGACAAATACCTTTCACGGTACGGTGCAAAGCTTCATGTATGCCGGAAATCTGGCAAAATACACCGTGAAATTCGGTGATAAGGAAATGATTGTTGATCATTACAACCCCATGGTTACTCAGCAATTCAAAAAAAATGAGCCGGTAAAAATAAAAGTTCCCAGGACGATTCACGCATTGAAACGTTAATGAACCGCGATATTCGGCGTTCGAAATGCAACAGAAGCCGATTCCCCCCTGGGCAGCTTTGGGTTACAGCATTCAATCCATAGCTTTTTTTATGTAACTCTCCTCCCCTCTTGGTAGGCGCGTTTTCTCAAAATTTCGGCCTTGTATGAAACCGCTTATTTTATCTTTTGAAAAATTCGGTTATAACCTCAATCATAGCGTCAATATAAGATTTTACAATGTCCATGTAAATTTACCTCCTAAATCATATTTTTTAGCCTTGCAGGTCCTTTTGTTTGAAATAATCAGGAGCACTTTTAACTCATCTTAGTTGTACGTTATCACAAAAAGGATTCTTATCAAAAATAGCCGTGTTGGATAACCCTTTAACCCCAATTGAAAAAATGTAGCTATTATAAAAAAGCAGCTTAATATGCTGCCTAAATGATGATTGTCAAGGAAAATTTCCTTGAATTCTGTGACAACTGATGAAACCCGGCTATCTTCTAAGAATCCTGTTTATTGTGAATGCTCTGTCTGGCAAGGGACGGTATGAATTGCCGCACTGCGTGTCTTGGAAGGCATATCAAACAACAGGTTAAATTTATTCAAGATTTGGTATGTTTAATTTTTCAGTCGGCTTTAGAATTTTCGATTTATAGACTTAATCGGTAATTTCTCGAATGGACTTATTGGGCAATGAAATTATTATATTTTAAAACTTTGATGTTCTACATAGTCAAAATGCATTTTGGAGGATGGAAAAATGAAGACGGTACAAGTGCGTTTTTTAGGTACCGGTGACGCTTTTGGCCACGGGGGACGTTTACAAACCTGTATCCTGATTCAAACAACCAGGCATCGAATTCTTATCGATTTTGGCGCTTCTGCAATGATCAGCCTGTATCGGTATGGCGTCGACCCAAATTCTATTGATTTAATCCTGCTTACACACCTACATGGGGATCATTTTGGTGGTTTACCTTTTTTCATCCTCGACGCTCAGCTTATAAGCAAACGATTCCATCCTTTAACTATTGTTGGACCGATAGGCTCTCGTGAAAGGATAATGGCGGCTATGGAAGTAATGTTTCCAGGATCATCAAAAGTAAAACAAAAATTTGATATTAATATATATGAACTTGAGGCAGAACAGGTGTGGGATTCCCGCGGAATCAAAGTCGTACCATATCCTGTTATACATCCAAGCGGAGATCCTTCCTTTGCTTTACGCGTTGAGTGTGATGGTAGATCTATTGCCTATACTGGTGATACCGAGTGGGCCGAAGCACTTATACCAGCGGCACGCGGAGCCGATCTATTGATCGCTGAAGCTTATTTTTATGAAAAGCAAATCAAATATCATCTCAACTTTAAGACTTTGATGGATCATATGGAGAAATTGAATCCAAAAAGATTGATCATCACACACATGAGCCAAGATATGCTTGATCGGCTTGAACATATCGAGATCGAATCAGCCTACGATGGGATGGTAGTAGAAATTTAACTTGAAAAATGTAGAAGATATAAAAAATACTTAGCACGTGCGTACCGAAACATTCGACTGACTTTAAAATTTTCGATTGGCAAATCTAATTTATAATTATTAAAGAAAATGAATTGCCACAGGAGGGACTTGAATTGACATCTTGATAAAAAATGGGCGTAAGAAATGGTCCTGCTTTTTTATTGTCCGACCTCTTAACTTTCAAACATTATATCTATGTATCGCAACTGATTATAATTATTTGATATCAAACGAATATCTCAACCGATTATCCTTTCTTGAGAATATCTGAATTGAGGCCGAAAAGTTCAATATACAGTGATTCATCCTAACGACAGCAAATGCGCGATTCCTGCCTTGAACTTAGCAAAATTAAAGTCCTAATAATGCTTGATTTACAAACTAAATCTGCAATAAAATCGATCTGAAGCCGAGTGATGCTTCAGGCAACAAGTCAAGCATCAAGACCGCAATAGACCATTTCCATATATTGTGGTATTGTTAAGATCGAAAATAGCTCAGGCTATCATTCCGAATTACTTTTACGAAACACTAATCTCAATATCCTGATAACATCTAAATTTTACATATTGGAAAGATGGACGAAACGGTCGATT
>JAZFVY010000301.1:0-4141 GCA_036447975.1 Desulfobacterales bacterium | reverse complement strand
GAGCTACTTTTTGCTTTTATGCTGATTTTCATTAACAACAGGTTCACAATGGATTGAATGTTCCTTGCCTACATCATCACTTTCCGAAAATTGATGATTTCGTTTCGAAATCGAAACCCCAATTATTCCCTTTCATATAGAATAAATCTCCAAAGAGCAAATCAGATTTTGAAATGGATATTTTCATTTCTATAATTAAATCGGAATTCACTTTCTTTCAGATGCTAATAAAAAGTAGATTTAGGGATGCCGTTGAACTTAATCAATCTACTTTTAGCAAAAGCCCAAAACGATTCACATGGCAGACCTGGCAAACAGGATAAATATATTGGCGATGGGCTAATAAGTATGATAGAATATAAAAAAATGATAATTGAGGAGGGAATCAATCATGCAGGTGCTTGTACTCTATTACTCCCGGTCGGGAAACACCCGCGCGCTGGCCGAGGCTGTGAGCCAAGGTGTAGAATCGGTCGATGGTGTTCGCTGTCTGCTCCGTTCCACTGACGAGGTAGGCAAGAAGGACTTTAGTGAATCCAACGGGATCATTGCAGGATCACCTGTATATTTCGGTGTGATGGCCGCGGAATTAAAAAAGGTCTTCGACGACTTCATCGGAGTGCGGAGAAAAATGGAAAACAAGGTGGGGGCTGCCTTTGCCACCGGCGGCGATGCTTCCGGCGGCAAAGAAACTACCATCATGTCAATTATCCAGGTCATGCTGATCTACGGGATGATCATTGCCGGTGATCCCATGAGCGCCACCGGCCACTATGGAGTTGCATGCGTGGGTGCTCCGGATGAAGGGACCCGGCGGAATGGTCACAAGCTCGGCGCCCGTGTCGCCCAGCTTGTGAAAAAGTTGCAATAATAGTTCTACTTTGTTACATTTCAGGGAAAGCGTCAGTGAGCCTCGATGGTAATCAGACGTAGAAAGTGTCAATGGAACAATGTTGGATGAGGAATATTTTATGAGCGAACCCAAGAAAGAAGTTCTCGTTTTCAGCACACAATTAGGCCGTCATAGTTATGGAACCAATCATCCCCTCAAAGTGGAACGTCTCCAGTTAACCATGGATTTGATCGGCGCTTATGGACTATTTGACACTACCGAAACTCCCTGGGTTGAGGCCCAAGAAGCCGATGAACAAGACCTGCTTCTAATTCACTCTCCTGAATACCTTGAGATACTTAAAAAGGCCAATACAGGTCATGCTCCCCCGCAAGCCTGGGAGTACGGTCTGGGTAACGGTGACAACCCCGTATTTCCCGGCTTATATGACTGGTCCTTACTTGTCACCGGTGCAACTCTGGAATGCATCCGACAGATAAGGGATGAAAACCGACAAATTGCCTTTAATATCGCTGGAGGTTTGCATCATGCTTTGCCCAGGCGGGCCGCTGGATTCTGCTATCTTAATGATCCGGCCATCGGGATCGCTCATATGGTGCAGGCCGGTTTGCGTGTGGTCTACCTGGACATAGACGTACACCACGGGGATGGGGTTGAGGCGGCATTTTATGACACTGATCGAGTTCTGACCATCTCTCTCCATCAGCATGGACACACCCTCTTTCCTGGCACCGGGTTTCCGGATGATATGGGCCGGGGACCAGGCCTTGGTTACGCGGTCAATGTGCCACTGGCGCCCGGAACTGATGACGATTTGTATCTTTGGGCTTTTATGGAAGTTGTGCCGCCACTTGTACGTGCCTATGATCCCGATGTGCTGGTTACCCAACTTGGAGTTGACTCGCTTGCAACAGATCCCCTGGCTTCCCTGAATCTAACAACAAATGGCTTCTCCAGGATAGTGCGGGAGATAAAATCCTGGGGATTTAAATGGGTTGCACTGGGTGGAGGCGGATATAATGTAATGAATGTGGCTCGAGCTTGGACCAGTTCATGGGCCATCATGAAAGGAAGCGAAGTTCCGAACGCCTTACCCGAGGACTTTGTCAGGAAACACAAAACCGAGCTTGGCCAAAAACTAACTCTCTCAGATCCACCTCAACAAATTAACGGAACCATTGCAGACGGCGCCAAAAAACTTGCAACATCGGTTGTAGCCAAGGTAAAGGAGAATATTTTTCCATTGAACCGGGTAACTGAAAACAGATAACGTAAAGCGCATTGTAAACATAGAAACTCGGGCTAACCCATAGAGACCTTTGCAAAATGGTCCAAGATACAGACGCATTGGCTGACAGAGCGGCAATTATTTCCGACCCCCATGCCAACCTGAGGGGAGTTGAACTCTGTTATAAGAAGATCAAATCCATGGGAATCGATCTAATATTCTGTTGCGGTGATGTTGTGGGTTATGGAAACGAGCCCAACCAGGTCATTGAATTTTTCCGCAGTCATGATATTCGGACAATCTCCGGAAACCACGACCGGCTGGTTTGCGATCAATCCCAAAGAGATAGTTGGATTTCTTTTGCCTTGGAAAAAGTCGATTGGACCAAATCCGTAATCGCTGACTCCAATTTTGCATATCTTTACAAACTCCCGCCGAATATGGTTACCGATGATTACTGTATAGTGCATGGCGCCTGGAGCGACCCCGACAAGTACCTCTTTGCAAAGGAGGATTTCCTTGATGAATTGGAACATCTTCCCACTAAACTTATCTTTTGTGGACACACACATATACCCTGTGTTTTTCAGTTTCTGCTCGAAGAAGGAAAATTTGATTATCGTTATTTTATACCTGATCAAACATCAGACGTATGTGTAAAGCTTCCTGAGAAGAGCCCCAATACTCTGGTTTCCTTTATCAATCCTGGTACAGTTGGTTACCCGCGCGGCATGAATGATCAGGCAAGCTTTGTTGTATGGGAGAGGGAAACCGGCAAAATTAGCTATCATTTTTATAAATTATTTTAGTGAAAAGAATGTTCAAGACATTCGTGAAGTGTCCAGGGTTGATTGAATGCTGAATTTTTCAAAAAACAGACCCGCCTTTACAAAACACATTATCAGAGTGCTCCATGAAAGGAACCTTCATGATCCGGTTTTTTCGAAAGGCATTACAAATTCGTCCAGCACATCTGCCGTGCTGTTCCTGCTCGGACCGCAATGTCACGAAAGAGAATTTTCATCGGATCCCTGTTTGATTTTAAATAAGCGATCCACAAAAGTAAAACAGCCGGGAGATCTTTGCTGTCCCGGCGGGAGTGTGTCTTCCAGACTCGATTTTTATCTTGCAAAATTATTATACTTGCCTGGCTCTCCCCTGGCACGCTGGCCTTTCTGGTCCAGGTGGCGTAAACAGCGGCATCAGGATGCACAAAGTCTGGCGCTGCTTTTTGCCACCAGCCTGCGAGAGAGCTTCGAGGAAATGCGTTTGAACCCTTTGGGACTGAAATTTCTAGGTCCCCTGCCGTCACAGCGGCTTGTCATGTTTCGCAGGGTGATTTACCCCATGGTTTGCTGGATCTCCCATCAAAAGCGATTTTTCCCGAACTGGGAGGTGGAAAAAATTGTTTATATTCCGCTTCAAAGTTTATTGAATCCTTTAAAATATGCTCGTTATCAATTAAATATTAAAAGACCACGTGAAACCGGTAAAAATACAAATATTGAAGACTTTCCCTGCTTTCTCCATGAGCATCACGACGAATCTGAAGTGCTTTGGGGTGCAACCTTTCGCATTACGATGGTTTTTCTTGAAATTGTCTTTGGATTCAGGCCGCCGGATATTGAATCGCTTCCGGTTGTCCACGGAACTTTGGATGAAAATTATCTCACAGGCAATGGATGACCGTGTGTGTATATAATATGGAGGCCATTGATCGTTCACCGGCTTGAAGTTGCCAATGGAATAAATAGTGCTTGACCGAAAACACCGGTTTTCGGTCAAAAACTCGAAATCCGAATTTCGAAATACGAAACAATGACAGAAATAAAAATGTTCAAATTACAAAAACTTTGAATTTCCAATGGGGTCGTTTCGGTCATTTTGTCATTTGGTATTCGAATTTGCTCGCCCTGTTAAATATTTATCCTGATATTTAATGGGCTTTTTGAAAAAAAATGCGACTTTTCAATCTATATGGATATCATATTGAATGATTTAACAGGGTAAAGAATTTCGGCCGTTTTATAAGATCAGGCGATATTCGGATTTTGCCTGAA
>JAZFVY010000300.1:0-2935 GCA_036447975.1 Desulfobacterales bacterium | reverse complement strand
ATGAGACTGCGGCCAATTCCGAAGCAGAACACCGCTGCATCCTGAGAATATTAGAAAAATGCTCAGGAGCAGCGAAATAAAACCGTTCTGCAATTTGCTGATTCTATATCGCAAGGATCTTATTTTTAGCCCGGATTGCTCACGAGGGGGATCTTCAATCAATAAACATCCTACGTAATTTTGACTTTATTAAGTCAGCCTTAATATCAAAACAAGAAGCAAGATGATGATCAAGGCGGAAATAATTCCCATGTCTCTGCCTGCTGGAAGATGTTCGATCTTGTCGACCAGCCGTACTACTTCAGCATCTGACAGGCTGTCAACGCGCGCTTTTGCTTCCCTCGGATCAATATACCATGGGCTATGAGCGTTGCTTGTACATCCTCACGCACCAACATGGTGTTGACATATTCGCGCGCTTCCTGACCTCAAGCTATATCAATCATGGTCTCTGTCCCGATCATTTCAAGATAAAAGTGGGGCTACCGAAGCCAACATATACGGCTGATAAGACTATTCGCCATTTTTCAACCTCTCATGTGGCTGACTCTAATTTGCCCTTGAGGGCATATTTTTCTATAGCATTCAACAGATCCGCTTTTTTAATCGGTTTTGACAGATGGTCTGAACATCCGGCATCAAGACTTTTTTGTCTATGTTCCTCAAGTGCGTGGGCGGTCAGAGCAATGATCGGTGTTGGCTTGACCTGGTTTTCCGCTTCCCATTTCCTGATCTTTTTTGTTGCTATGTAGCCGTCCATAACCTGCATCTCAATATCCATGAGTACAAGATTATATTGATCAGCCTTGAACTTTTCCACGGCTATTTTACCATTTTCTGCGGTATCTAATGTGTATGGTGTTTTTTTCAGGAAGGTCTGGATAAGCATCCGGTTTTGCTCGTTGTCTTCAACGATCAGGATATGCAAGGGAGTCAGCTCTTTCCGAACAGCGTGTTTTGTAACCTGTGGCCACTCCTTGGCTGCGGAATCTTTTCGACCCAGGGCAACCATAACCGCCTCCTTCAAATCGGACCACTTGATTGGTTTGAGTAGATAATCGGTTATCCCCAGTTCTTTTGCCCTCTCCTTAGCAAATTTTCGATCACCTGAAGTGAGCATCATAATGACAGAGCCTGAAAGAACTGGCTCTTCTTTAATAGACTCTGCCACCTGAAATCCGTCCAGTCCCGGCATCTGGGAATCAAGCAGAACCAGGCCGTAAGGATCGCCCGCATCATTTGCGAGTCTCATTTCTGCAAGTCCCTGCTTTCCATCTTCTTTCTCCGTCACCAGCGCTCCCCACCTGGAAACCATCTCAGAGAGAACCATACGGTTTGTAGCGTTATCATCTATTATCAAAGTCTTTACATTGGTTATATCGGCCTCGGGGATTTGAACATACTTTTTATCGGATTGGACCTCAAATCTGGCCGTTAAGTAAAAAGTGCTCCCCTGTCCAACCTTGCTTTCAACCCATATACGGCCTTCCATGAGTTCTGTCAACCGGCGCGAGATGGCCAGACCAAGCCCGGTGCCGCCGTATTTACGGGTGGTGGAAGAGTCGGCCTGTGTAAACCGGTCAAATACGATATCCCTTTTATCAGGTGGTATGCCGATCCCGGTGTCGGTCACGGAAAACATCAGTTCGCTTGTACTAGTCGCCTCCTGTTTATAACCTGAATTTACACTTTCTGCTTTTGTCTGTCCAGAAATCTCCTGCCGTTTTACTTCAATAAATACTTCTCCCTTTTTTGTAAATTTAACAGCGTTTCCGATCAGATTTGTCAGAATCTGCCCCAGGCGGACAGAGTCGCCCAAAAGGTGTGTCTCAACCTCGGGCCTTACCCACCAGATCAGCTCAACATCTTTCTCCTGGGCATGGAAGGCTTGAGCTTCACATGTATTCTTGATTACTTCCATAAGGTCAAAGGGGGTCTTTTCAAGCTCGATCTGTCCGGCCTCGACCTTGGACAGATCGAGGATGTCGTTTATGAGCTGAAGAAGATTTTCACCGGATGATTGGATTGCTCCGAGGAATCTTTTCTGGTTAAAGTTCAAGGGAGTTTCCAAGAGCAGATCGGTCATTCCAATGACGGCGGTCATAGGTGATCTGATTTCATGGCTCATGCTGGCCAGAAAGTCGCTCTTGGCGCGGTTTGCAGCTTCGGCTGCATCTTGAGCCTTTATGCGTTCTTTTATTTCCTGCATCAGTTGCTCGTTGATTTTCTTCAACTTGACAGTACGTTCCGCCACGCGACTTTCGAGCTCCTCCTTTTCTCTCTCAAGTTCCCCCAGCAAGTTTTGATTTAATGAAATAAGCCGGGCCTTTTCGACTGCCCGGGTTGCCGCCGCTGAGATCAGGCTTATATCTTCAAAGGGTTTAAAAAGATAGTCGTATGCGCCATGCCTGATGGCTGTAATTGCCGTATCCAGGGAAGCGTGGCTGGTAATGATGATTACCTCTGTTGCAGGGTAAAGTTGTTTAATTTTTTCAAGGAGTTCAATCCCGGTCATTCCAGGCATCACAATATCTGTTATAACCAGAGAAAAATGTTCTTTTTTCAGGCACTCCAATGCTTCCTCTCCCCTTGTCGCTTCCTTCGTCTTATATCCGTCGTCTTCGAGCACTTGCGTCAATACATTCCGAACGCTCGCCTCATCATCAACAATTAATATGTTCGTATTTTCTTCCGTAAACATTATGAGAAGCCCCTTCCTTTTCCCAATGTCAAAACAAGCTCAATTATATAGCCACTAAGACACAAAGGCACAAAGGAAATATGTAATAGTTCAACCACAAAGACACTAAGATTATAATATGATTCTTTTAATGCCATTTTTAATAAGAGGAACGTTAAAATTGACAAGAAAACCAAGACGTTTGCCGGTCAATTTTAGATGACTGAGTATTTGCGCTTCCCATACAGGATTCAT
>JAZFVY010000299.1:0-2246 GCA_036447975.1 Desulfobacterales bacterium | reverse complement strand
ATGCTCGTTGGTCAGGCGGTTGCCGAATCTACGGGTATTTATTCCCTTGTTGTTGCTTTATTGCTTTTATTTGTTGTTTAATTTTTTGATATTTTTTTATGGAAGATAGGCGATGCAAATTATCAGCACTACAGCTCTTATAAGTATTAATGGAACATTAATTGCTCAGGTGGTTTCTTTCCTTATATTCTTGTTTATTATCAATCGTATTATGATTCGCCCGTTACAGAATTCAATGGCTGAAAGGGATAACCATATCGAGAAAATGAAGCAGGACATTGTAGATGCGGATAAGGATATTGAGAACATTTCAATGCAACTTGAGGAGCGAAAATCAGAAGTTATAGCGGAGGCATTTGGGATAACAAAAGAGCTGGACCAATCAGGAAGCAAGAAGGCTGATGAGATATTTGTTTCTGTCAGAAGTGAGGTGGCAGCTTTAAAAGGGAAAGCCACAAAGGAAGTTGACGCTCAACTTGCAGAAGCAACAAAACATCTCAAAAAGGAATCTGAAGCCCTGGCAATCAATGTCATGGAGAAAATTCTGGATCGGAAGCTGGCTTCATGAAGAAATTCAATATAAAAATCCTATTCTGTTGTTATATCATAGTAGGTGTCTTAAGCCTCCTTTTCCTAAGACATGAACGGTTTTGGTATGACCTGGTTTTGAGGTATTTTAATTTCGGGATCATTGTCTTTGTTTTTATTAAATACGCCAAAACGCCTTTAATGAATTTCTTGCGGGGTCAAAAAGAAGAATTAGCCCGGGACCTAAAAAAAATAGAGGATAAGAAGAAAGAGGCTATTGATAATATTGATGTGGCCCGCATAACACTTGAAGAAAGTCAGGAGCGTTTTGCCCAGCTAAAAGAAAGGATTGTTCATCAGGGAGAAAAGAAAAAACAAGAGATTGTCAAAGAGGCTCATAATCTTAGTGAAGTTATGATAGAAGATGCAAAGCGGAAGATAGAATACCAGATCCTCCAGGCAAGAAACACAATCCGTGCCCAAATGTTAGACGCTGCAATTGATTTAGCCATGGAAAGACTTCCTCGAGAGATTACTGATGAAGACAATGAAAAATTCATAGATCAATACATTGCCAGTGCCATGCCTGAATAACTCTTATTTTTAAAAGATAAAAAGCCGGGCTCGAAAAAAGCCGGGCTTTTTTTATTGAAATACGTGTTGGGTGTTGGCCCCTTATTATGAACAAATATATTCGCTCTTATAGATTCGCTAACGCCATTATAACATCAACCGCTTTTTCAAAAGCAACAAGGCCCATGTTCAAATTCAAGTGAAACAAAGATTGGTCGTCAAAGCTCTCTCCACACATAAAGCGGCGGAACCAAAGCTCATTTATATCCCTTTTATCTATAATCTCTTGGACCCGGCCCCGGGGCGTCCCACGGTTTTCCACTGCGTATTTTTTCCGCCAATCCATCGTGGCAAACAGGCGAATATGATAGCAATTTTCCATATCTTTTAAGAAAAAATATGCTGCTCGCCCAATGATCACTACATTATCTTCCTGGGCCACCCCCAATATGAGGTTTTTCAAGCTGGATTGATATTCCTGCTCTTCGACAACGCTTTTGTCGTGTCCCACAATTCGCTCAATATAATTTTTACTGAATAGTCTGGAGAAAACGTTAGAAATTCGGTATTCTCTACTCTTCTCAAAAGATTCCAGGGTTTTTTCCGAAACATTCAGATCTTCGGCAATTTTTTGAAAAAGAGATTTGTCAACGTACTGATAGTCAAGTCCTTTTGCAAGCATCCGTCCCAGCTTCCTGCCGCCTGAGGCAAAGTCCCTACTGATAGTGATGACAGGCATATACTTACTCCTCTTTAATTAAAACTAATATGAACAAATAGAATTATTAACTTATATTAGACAAAATTTGTGGTAGTTGCAAGAAAATTTTCTATCAGTCGCAATGTACAAGACATTAAACCATCCTAAAACCTGCATAAACACGCTACCTTTGATGTCAAACCCTTTCAAACTTAGGTTTAATGAAGATAATAATATGTTCATGGTAATTTTAGGTTGATGTATCAGGTCTTATAATCTATGAATGAATCCGAATAAGCCTGAAGTAACTTAGCAAACTGACTCAAACAAAATTAAGGGAATTGTAACATTTTATCTCTTTGAAAATGTAATTGCATTCAGGCAATCCGGTTTTAAACCGTGTCAAACTCGTGCATAAGTGATCGTAAAGAAAGAACAGTTGCTA
>JAZFVY010000298.1:0-2304 GCA_036447975.1 Desulfobacterales bacterium | reverse complement strand
TATTAATCACTTAAATTGACATAGACGGATAATTTAATCAAACACTCCGAAATTTAAAAACCTTTGCAAAATGCTCAATTTTGTTCAAGTTCAAGCCTCCGGCCCGTGGGGCCTACGCCCCGGAGGGGAAGGCGAAAATTTTAACCACCCCGTACGATCTTCCGGACCTACGGGGCAGGCACGAATACATATAGTATTTTGAGGATAAAGCTAAAGCTTCACTGCGTGCAAAATGTTGAGCCTGACAAAGAAATTGGGCAAAAGGGGGCGTTTTGCAAAGGTTTTTCTTTTGGGTCATTTAACACATTTTCTCTGTGCCATTTCCCCCAATCCTTCCTCCGGGAAAACCCGCACTTTCTACTAACAATTCATAACCATTTGATTTTAATTAGTTTACAGAAACCAGCCCGTATTGGCACACCTCTTGCATTTAATAAAAAACAAGTGGAACATATTTTTTAATACACTGATAAAAATATAAAAAATGAACCCATTACTCAAGTTGACCAAAATAAAAAACCTAATTGCCTCTCCGGACCTGCTGGTTGAAAAGCATAATGGCATGGGCTGCAAGCCTGATGATATGGCTCAGTCAGAGGCTATAGAGTTCACTACAAGTAAGGTTGGAGGGATCTGCTCATGAAAAATATCCTGTTCGTAGACGATGAAGAGACTTTACTTTTCATCTTGGAATCTAGATTCGAAGAATACAAAGACCATTTTAATGTTTTTACGGCCCGAAACGGTATAGAGGCGGTAAAAATTCTTGAATCCACCGTCATAGACTTCGTTCTTACCGATCTAAATATGCCCGAGATGGACGGCATCGAGCTCCTGATCTATTTGGGTACAACATTACCTCATATACCGGCCATGGCCATGAGTGCATACAACACCCCGGAAATAGAAAAGCAGCTTGAGAGAATCGGCACTTTGCGAGTGCTGGACAAGCCGGTGGATCTCGATATACTTACTCACACCATAATGAAAGATTTAACCAGCACCTACAAGCAAGGTGCGTTGAAAGGTATATCGGTCGGCAGTTTTCTCCAGCTTATTAATATGGAAAGAAAGACTTGTCTCCTGGAAGTGCATGGTGAGGAACAGAAAAGGGGATTTTTTTATTTCAGTCAGGGTGAACTGGTTGACGCAACCTGTGGCGACGGTTACGGAGAGCCGGCTGCCCTTGAAATTATTGGCTGGGACGATGCGCAGCTTTTCCTCCAAGACCTTCCGAAGAAACCCAAGAAACGGATCAAAAGCGGGATCATGTCCCTTATGATGGAAGGTTTTAGGCTAAAGGACGAAGCCGCCCAGGCTAATAAGAGTGAAACACTCGAGTCCGAACCGGTCGTCGAAATCACGGAAGAGAGTGTAGTGGATGAATTAGAGGAAGATTTTAAAACAGTAAGCCCTGAAGAGACCCTTAAAGATCAAGAACCCACACAAATTGAAGACGCTATCCAGTTAGAATTCATTAGCAAAGTCTTTGATATCATAAATTCAAAACTCAAAGGCGGTGATTTACAGGCCGTATTCAAGGATATTCAAGATGTTGCCCCCATGGATCTTGCCATTATAATGTCCAAGGATGTAGGCAGGCCCGGTTATTTAACGGTCAATGATTTGATGACCAATGGCACGGCCATGATATCCAAGGGTGACTGCTATCCCTACGAAGACTCCATCCTTGCTGATGTTATGAAACATCAGGCCCACCTGGTTGTGAATGATACTGGCTCTCTCTCCCGCTCGGTTGAAAAAGAATTATTCGCAAATCATGGCCTTAAGGCATGCATTCTTGCGCCATTACAGACGGACGGAATTGTGACGGGAATCCTGGCCATGGGTGCAAAAGAGCCCGGCAATTTTTATGATATTCAGGGGCCCATGGGGTGGATCGCAAATTGCCTTTCTCTTGCAATTGAACGTAACCGGTTGTCTGCAGCACTTGTCAAACGGAAGCAGACCCTGGACACCTCTCAACAGATCGGACGCGCACTTGCATCATCTGACTTTGATATAAACAAAGTTATCAAGTACTCAATGGACATGATTCGAAAAATCATGGGCGTGGAAGCGGGGTCCTTGTTGTTGAAGGTCAAGAACGAACTTAAGGTTGCAATCGCTTTCAACGTTGAAGCTAAATCCTTAAAAAAATTCCGATTAAATAAATTCCGGCTAAAAATTGGCCAGGGAATTGCCGGTTATGCTGCCGTAAATGGCAAATCCATCATTGTGAATGATACCGAAAAATCATCCCTTTTCTACCCTGATGTCGATAAACAGACGGTTTTCAAAACG
>JAZFVY010000297.1:0-2615 GCA_036447975.1 Desulfobacterales bacterium | reverse complement strand
TAATAATCTGGCTTTTTTTAGTAGTCCGGGCTCTGAAAGACCATTTTGCAGCAGGACAGGACAAGTGGGGATTGCCTCATTTTTTAACCTATTCCGCTGTTGCGGTGGTGGGCTTTTTTGGTTTCGGTCTTCTTTATGACCCCAATTCTCATCTGACTATTGCCGATTTCTGGCGGTGGTGGGTGGTTCATACCTGGGTTGAAGGCGCTTTTGAGTTTTTTGCCGCTGCGGCCATCGTGTTTGTTATGGTCAATTTGGGTCTGGTTGAGTTGCAGGCCGGACTCCGCACCGTTTACTTTACCGTTGCCCTTGCGCTGTCTGCGGGCATTATCGGCGTGGGGCACCATTATTACTGGTTTGGGGAGCCTTCCTTCTGGCTGGCACTGGGATCTACCATTTCTGCCCTGGAACCTGTACCGATATTACTGCTTTTAGCCGAAGTATGGCACAGTCAAAAAGCGCTTGTAAAAGCAGGTAGCGACTTTCCTTATAAATATCCGGTTATGTTTCTGATGGCCGCGGTCATCTGGGAATTTCTCGGTGCAGGTGTAATGGGACTCTCAATCACCACACCGGTGGTCAATTATTACGAGCATGCAACCTATCTGACCGTTAATCACGGCCACACCGCTTTGTTTGGGACTTACGGTATGCTGTCCATCGGCTTAATATTGTTTTCCATGCGAGGGTTGGTTGCAGAGGGCGGATGGGACAGCCGGTTCCTCAAGGTCACTTTCTGGGGAACTAACATCGGTCTTATTATTATGTTTGCCGGAACCTTGCTGCCTGTGGGTATCCTCCAGGTTTTGGACAATATCAAGTACGGATTCTGGCACGCCCGTTCAGATGCATTCTGGAACAAAGGCGTCATCCAAGTAATCGGACAGACCCGGATACTACCGGACTTTTTGATCATAATCGGCGCCGGTGCACTACTGTTGTTTATGCTCAAAGCCATAACAAAACTTAAGCCAGTTGAGATCAAATCTGGTGAGAAATTCTAATGATTCACCTGAGATCGATATCCTATAGGATAGACCAATAATGACCAATTAAAATATGGAGAATTGACCCCATTGCGACAAGGGGTGGGGGGGAGTTGATTCCTCCCCCCCTCTTACCCGCTATACAATCCTCTGAAATCAAGGTTATTTTATTGTGATAAAAGCGAATTTAGAAGCTTTATAAGACCACTAATGTAAATACATGATAAAGATAATGGATAGCGTCTAAAGTTATATGGCCGGGAGACAAAATTATGGAAATAAGCGCCAATACCAAGATTGATGATTTGTTAAAAAAATATCCTTTTCTGCTGGATTTTTTCATCAAACAATCGCCGAAATTTGAGAGCCTCAAATACGCGCCCATGCGCAAGACCATGGGTAAGGTGGCAACATTGAAAATGGCGTCTTCAATCGGAAAAATCGATTTAAGTCATTTGATAGCAGGTATCATCAAGGAGATCGAAGCCAAAACCGGTGAGCCTTTGACCGCCCTTGAAAGCCCTCCTGCACCCCTTATCGATGGAAAAGAGAGGCAAGCACTGCTGAAGGGTATTATAAAGGATCTTCACAAGGGCGAAGATATGGAGGTCCTGAAAGAGAGATTCAGGGAGCTGATCCAGAATGTGGATGCCACCGAAATTGCCGAAATGGAACAACAATTGATTAATGAAGGCCTGCCTCCGGAAGAAATCAAACGCCTTTGCGACGTTCATGTTGAAATTTTCAAAGAGGCCCTTGAAGAACAGGACAGGCCTGAGCCCCCACCGGGCCATCCCGTGCATACTTATATGAAGGAAAACAGAGCTTCTGAAAAGATTATGAGCGACATTCAGATTCTTATAGGCAGACTTGGTCAACCTCCAGACCAGCAAGCATTTGAACAATATCGTGATGAGCTTGACTCACTTGTTAATCGCCTGTCCGAGATTAACCTCCATTACACCAGAAAAGAGAATCAACTCTTTCCACTTTTAGAGTCACATCACTTCACCGGGCCTTCTCAGGTTATGTGGGCCATTCACGACGACATCCGGGCACTTATCAAAAAAGCAAAGCAGCAATTTGAAGCATCCGATCCGGACGGGACCGCGTCGTCCCTGAAGGAAGCCGTTTCAATGATTCGGGACATGATCTACAAAGAAGAACACATCCTGTTTCCCGCCAGTCTTAACATGCTCTCAGAATCGGAATGGGCGAAAGCAAAAGAAGGTGATGCCGACATTGGTTTTGCCTGGATTGAACCGGACGAGGGTTGGCCTCAAGTGAGAGAGGAGGAGGTCGAACCGGTTTCAAAAGAGGCCTTGATCTCCGTTGCCGGAGCTATGGGCCTGGATACTGGCGCCCTAACTCTTGAACAGATTAACCTCGTCTTGACTCATCTACCGGTCGATCTAACATTTGTGGATGAAAACGATCGAGTGGCCTATTATTCCGAAGGCAAGGAACGTATTTTCCCCCGAAGTCCGGGTATAATAGGGCGGGAAGTGAGGAATTGTCATCCACCTAATAGCGTTCACCTGGTGAACAAAATTCTTGATAATTTCAAGTCCGGATCAAAAGATTCTGCCGAGTTTTGGATCGAGCTGGGAGATAAGTTCATCTACATCA
>JAZFVY010000296.1:0-4179 GCA_036447975.1 Desulfobacterales bacterium | reverse complement strand
GTTCTTAATTCTTGGTTCTGCAGGGCGCGATTTAATCCGTCAAAGCTCGGAATCCCTCGCAGGACGAATTGCCTATCTTGATCTCACTCCGTTTCTTCTCTCAGAGCTTGAGGCCGCGCAGAAGGACAATATCAGGCGTCTCTGGCTTAGGGGCGGGTTCCCCAGGAGTTATCTCGCGGAAGACCTTGATATCAGTTTCGAATGGCGGCTGGACTTCATCCGAACCTTTCTTGAGCGGGATATTGGGATGCTCGGATTCCGCATGCCGCCGGTCCGGCTTGGCCGCTTTTGGAAAATGTGTGCCCACATTCACGGTTCTCTATTAAACGCTTCAAAGCTCGCGGATTCTTTGGGGGTAACCTCTCATACTGTGCGTTCCTACATCGATCTTCTGGAGCATACATTCATGTTGCGGGTACTCTTACCGGACGCCCCGAATTTGAAAAAGCGCCTGGTTAAATCACCCAAGATCTATATCCGTGATAGTGGAATTCTCCACGCGCTGCTTGATATCCGCACACATGACGATCTGCTTTCCCATCCAATCCTGGGGGCATCTTTTGAGGGATTTGCCATGGAGAACATTCTCGCGTTTGCAAAGAATTATGAACCATCCTTTTACCGGACAAGCGCAGGTGCAGAAATCGATCTGATTTTAAGAAGAGGGCGGCGCACCCTGGCCTTTGAGTTGAAATCATCATCAGTCCCCAGAGTGTCCAAAGGCTTCTGGAACGCGTTGGACGATATATCTCCGGATGAGGCTTACGTGGTCGCACCGGTAAAAGAATCCTATCCAATGAAAGGCGATGTGATGGTGAGCCCGCTTCAAGAAATCATAGCTAAGCTTCAGGAAGAATAATTATGAGTAAGATAATTGATGGCTGAAGTAACAAGTTATAGTTATCCACTCTCAAAAAGGATGACCAAACATCGCCCAGGCGGAGGTGGTCTCATCGGAAAAACCGACACCAAAGCGGACGACACTGCCGGCAAACATGGCTCGCAGGCCAAAACCGCAATCAACTTTCCAGTCGGAAAAAAGCTCGGATAGGCTATACTTATTGGCAACCCTACCGCCCTCAACAAAACCGACAAGCTGCAACCAGTCGCTTTGTAGAAACCGAAGCCAGGAAACTTTCCCTATCGGATTCCAGTTCAGAGTGTAGCGGTATTCAGCGGCAGTGTAGATAACGGACCGATCGTTGAACCTGTCAACGGGATAGCCTCGCATGCGGTAAAAACCGCCCAGGGTTGCGCCTTCGTAAAACGGCGGCCGGTTCGAAACCTCTATGTTACCGTCTGCATTCGTGTTTTCTTCCCAGCTGGGGTTGTCGCCGGTCCAGAAGTTGAGGGCGACAACCCGCTGTTTGGCCCAATTCGACTCGCCCAAGGAGAAATATTTACTGGTCTCAAATTCGACAAAGGTCCAGGAATCGGGGGACTCCAACCAGCCGAAATCGTGGGTGACACCAAGATACTGGGAACTACCGTATGATGGATTGGGGGGGAAATCCGTGTTGTTGTAAGAGATGGCCAACTCGACCGGATGGGTTGTGGCGTCGATATCCCCTTTATCAGTTTCAAAGCTCCGATACCGGTTAAATTGTCTGAGAAGCAGCGTGGTCACACCGCTTTTCATGGGATTCCATACCATACCGCCGACAGGGGCGGACTGCAGCAGGCCCCCTTTTAACCGGTAGTGGAATAACCCATCTTTGCGGGCGGAGCCAAGAGGGAAAACATACTCTAATTTAAAGTCGGTCCAGTTGTCATATCCGCTTTCTTCAGCAAAATTATCCTTATCCGAATCGTTGTTGCCGGACCGGTCAGTATCCGGTATAAAAAAGGATGCGGAATAGGCCCGCTGTTTCGGATAATGACCAACCATTCCCTGGGCACTGAAAAAGAAACGCTGTGCCCACGATGGACTGTAATCCCACATGCCGAGAAACAGGCCCACAGCGCGGTCGAGGCTGCCAAAAGCGGTTGCGCCGAGAAGTAACTGCTCCTGTCCATATCCTTTGAGCCCTCCACCCACACCAAGGGTAAAACCCATACTATCTGTTGAAAATGCGTAGGGAAGAACCAGGGCCGATTTCGACCCCTTTGGATTTTCTTCCCGGATCGTTATATTCTTAACAGAAGTGCGGGGTCGGGCAAGCACAGCGGTTGCCAGAAAAATACCGGCTATTGCCAGAAAAAGAGCCTTTAAAAAAATGTGTTGGGATTTCAATCTCTTCTCCTGTGTGCTGCGGACTTTTGTCAAACGGTTCCAAACTTACCGCTTGAACATCACACTGCCGGTGGTAAGGATGGCCTGCTGATCATAGAAATCGATGTCGGCGTCGACGTCCATGAATGCAGCGTTAAGAAATACAAACAAAAGTCTTCAATTTTAGAATGGAATCTGATGCAATTTATTGTGGCCGGGGACTTATCTAAACAAGTCAACATATCGTGCCTGCATCAATGCCCTTCAACACATCGATATCATTTAAGGTTTCTTTGTTTGATTTCCATCTTGATGCGGACTAATTTGTAAGCTAAATAATATTTATATATATTGCTGACGTACTGAACCGTTTCACGTCCTATCTTATTGGCCGCAACAACTTCAACATTTTTGAACCATAGATTCGGATCTAAGCCCATCTGTTTTGCTTCTTTTCTCAAGCTTGCAATTTTAGCCGGTCCGGCATTATAGGATGCGAAAGTTAATAAATTTTGGTTTAGTGAATCAATGGCGTGGTCATCGAAATATCGACCGCGTATAAAGCCAAGGTACTTGACTCCAGCATGAATGTTGTTTTCCAAATTTTCTATATCAGCAATGTTTACATTTTTATCACCCGCTGTACTTGGAAGTACTTGCATAATACCAACTGCCCCGGTATGGCTTCGTTTGCTATGATCCAGCTGTGATTCTTGATATGCTAAAGCACCAACCATAAGATAATCGAAATCATACTGCTCGGAATACTTTTTTAAGATCTCAACCACATTTTGAAATTTATTGAACTCCTCCGTACGTAGAGAATTTCGGGCCCACTTATTTTCCTTGAGATAACGTTTGAGGAAAATGTTACCCATCAACGTTCCCTTTTTGTGACCTTTAACAAATTCATTCACGACCTTTTTTAATTGGGGGTTGTTTTTCCGGAAAGCCCAAGCAATTTGCCCACCTGAATTGACAAAAATATCTGGATGTAATTTGATTTTATCGAAAATTTCAGCCCAAAACTTGGCCTTATGGTCGTCAACGATGATCATTGGAATTAGGCCTGCATTCACCATTTCCAGCAAATCTGAATCCTCCATGTATTCACTGACAGCAACAAGTTTGACAGGCGATTTGCCCTGTTTCTTGAAAGATTTGTTGAGCCGGTTGAGATGTCCATAATAACTACTGGAACGGCGCAAGTGGATCTTCTTGCCTGAAAGGCTGTTGAGATTTTCAATCGAAGGCACTGAAGGGCCTGTTACGAGAATCTCTTTAACGTTTGTTAAAAGCGGATCGCTGAAATCTACATTTTTTTTTCGTTCATCGGTGATGGTCAGGTTAGCGGCGGCAATATCGCCTCGCCCTTCAATTAGCCAGGGAACAAGGTAATCTCGAGGAACTGGAAAAAATACCAGCTGTATTTTTCGGATTCCGGTTTTTTGCTTTTGATTTATATACTTTTCAAACTCCATGAACAGGTCATAGGTCGCTCCCCTTGTCCGGGCCTTATCGAAAAAAAAGCCCAGTTTGTTGTACACAACCAGTACCCGAATTATTCGACGTTCAACCATGCCGTCAAAATCACCAATCCACTTATTGTCAACCTGCCAATGCTCAACAAAATCCTTGATTTGATCAGCATAGACGATCGGGACGACCGCATAGAATCCTGAAATTAACAGCAGACAGCAAGTTAATTGAAAATTTCGTCTAAAGAAATGTTTCGATTGAATTTTCATGATTTTCTCTGCAGTTTTGAGTTGCAGTCTAAACAAAATATGTAACACTGACCTGCCCCCACTTTTCATACCACATTTTAAGTTAGTATTTCTACAATATTTTCCTGTAAAATCGATGACCAAAACGGATCATAGTATAAAGACATTATAGCCTCTGGTGCTGGAGGGCGGTAACCAAGACTGCTATGATTGAATATAGCTACTCTCAAATGGTCAAAT
>JAZFVY010000295.1:0-5472 GCA_036447975.1 Desulfobacterales bacterium | reverse complement strand
CACGATTTGGAATCTGATTACCCATGGAGCGGCCTTAAAGACGAAAACTCCCCGACCCCTGACCTAAACAAGTTTTCACCATTAAAGTTTTTAAAGATTTGAAATGTTGCACAATTTAATGTTATTGTTTAAGTAAATTATAGTGACTAATCAGGCATATTGCCACAAAGGCACCAAGACACCAAAATTATAAAATTATCTTCTTTGTGCCTTTGCCTGCCCTGTGAAATCATCCAACTATTTCACTGAGGTATCTAAGTGGCTTAACAATAACAATCTTCAGAGATCGAAAATGGAAAATGCAAGAATAAGTCCACTGATCAGCGTCATCATTCCGACTTACAACCGGGGCTGGATAATAAATGAAGCCATTGATTCTGTCCTGGCCCAGGACTATATTAATTTTGAACTGATCGTTGTGGATGACGGTTCAACCGACAATACCCATGATATCCTCGATTCATGTCATAATAATTTCCTGGTTCTCCGGCAGAACAATAAGGGGGTGAGTGCCGCAAGAAACCGGGGGCTTGCGGCAGCATCAGGACGCCTTATCGCATTTCTTGACTCGGATGATTTCTGGCTTCCGCAAAAACTTTCCCGGCAGGTTGACTTTTTCCAGTCAAATCCGGACGCTCTGATTTGCCAGACTGAGGAAATATGGATCAGAAACAATGTCAGGGTCAATCCCAAAAAACGGCATAAAAAACCATCGGGAATGATTTTTGAACCATCCCTGTCTCTGTGTCTTGTCAGCCCGTCCGCGGTGATGATTAAGAAGAATCTTTTCGAAGAAGTAGGTCTCTTTGATGAAACACTTCCGGCCTGCGAAGACTATGATCTCTGGCTCAGGGTAAGCTGCCGGCACCCGGTACACCTCATAGATACACCGCTGATAATTAAACGGGGCGGACATGATGACCAGCTTTCCGCGTCTCCTGGACTCGACAAATTCCGGATAAAGGCTATAAAGAAGGTGATTGAAAGCGGCCTGCTTTCAGCAACGCAATATCAGACGGCGGTGGAAACCCTCAAAGAAAAATGCGATATTTATGCATCCGGATGCCGCAAAAGGGGACGGATAGGTGAAGCAGCATACTATAAAGCATTGGCGAAACGCTTCAGTGAGCCTCGATGGTGATCAGACGTAGGAAGTGTCACTGTTTGAGTGTATTAGTGAGCGAGTTTGACACGACCGAAGTCTGATTATCATCAAAGCGGGCGTTCTTATTGCACAATTTTTCAAATCTGACAATTTAGAATTAGTGCGTCGTCTGGGTTTTTCCACTGGAGCGCCGCTTCATTGTCGACAGCATAATTGTTCCAAGTATTATAACACCACCCAAGATAGTTCTTATTGCCGGAACCTCGCCAATTAACACAAAAGCAAAAATGATTCCGTAAACCGGTTCCAAGCTTGCAATGATGCTTGCCAACTGCGCCTTAACCTGAACAAGACTCCTAATAAACAGCACATGGGCTAAAGCTGTGCAAAAAACGCCGAGGATCACCAACAGCACATAGTCAGATGGTTGGAGAGTGAAATCTTGAAAAATTAAAAATGGAAACAATATGACGGTTGCAATCCAATTTTGATAGCAAGCAATCACAATTGGAGAATATGTACTAACGTACTTTCGGTTTAATATTGATAGGACTGCAAATGTAAATCCCGAAATTACCCCCCAAAAAGCACCTTGTGTGACATTGTTTTGAAAATCAAATGACGGAATAACCAAGACTAAGCCCAAAAGAACAGACCCTGCCATTAAAATATCAAAAAGGTGCAATTTTTCTTTGAAAAAATATGGCTCCATAAAAGTGACGAATAAAGGAAATGTGGAAAATGTGAGCAATCCCACAGCAACGGTTGAAATCTGAATAGAGTGAAAGAAAGTTGTCCAATGGACAGCCAATATAGCCCCGAGTAAAATTAGTACCGTCAGATCCCGCCTTGATTTCGCCCTAAGTTGTGTTTTTGAGCAAAAGAGTATCGCACTAAGCGTAAGTGATGCAAAAAAGGTTCTTCCAAATACTATTACTAAAGGTGGTAGCGCCAACAACTTTCCGAACAGCCCGGCGATTCCAAAAAAAAGGACAGCGATGTGAATTTCGAGCATGCCATGGCTTTTCATGGTCAATTCGTCAACCTTCTATTTTACGAGTTTTATTGAAATATTAGAACTTATAAATATCGTATTATTTTTGCATTCTGTTTGATGTTCTTCATGAGAAATTCGAGTTAGCCCTTGTGGCCCTGAGCACGGATAACGCTGGGTGCCTTATCGTCTTGTTCCTGATTCAGTTGAAGCAATATGATCGAAGCAATGACAATAACTCCACCTGTGATCTGCGGGATTTCCAGTATTTCATTTAGAAAGATATAAGATATTATGCCGGCTGTAATGGGCTCGAGGGTTGCGGTGATGCTGGCTCGTGTGGAGCGAATCAGGTTGATGCCCTCTAAAAAGAGGCCGAAAGGAATGAGGGTTCCCATCACTCCGATATACAGAATCCATATCCACTGCACCCGTGAGTAAGCGTGCATGAAGGCTTCCAGCGGCGGGTGCAGGATATTCCAGACTATTGCACCGAAAAACAACGCATAAAAGAGAACCGTCCAGGGGTTGTAGCGGCGCATTCCGTATTCACCGTGAATAGCATACCAGGCGAAAGTTACCGCCGATAAAAGGCCGCTTATGATTCCAACGATATTCATGGAAAGAATCTCTAAATTGTAGGCTCCAACAACAAGATAGCAGCCGAATGTTGCGCCGATAAGGGCTGTCAGGGTTAAACGGCTCAGTTTCTCGCGCATAAAAACAACGGAATGCAGGGCGATAAAGCTAGGGGCCAGGTACTGCAGCAAGATGGCGGCCGCCACTTCTATTTTGCTGATGGCAAACAGATAAGTAAACTGGACTCCGGCCATTCCCACGGTGCCGAACAGGATAAAATATAAAATATCACTCCTTGATATTTTAAGCAGGGAGGAAAAGCGGATCAAAAGGTATAGAAACAATAGCACCGTTGAAATGGTCAGTCGCAGCTGGACAAGTTGAAATGGTGTAATGCCGCTGTTAAACAAAAACTTGGCCGATGAACCTGACAGGGCCCACATTAAAGCGGCCAGGACGACATAAAGATAACCCCACCTGTTGTTTTTTTCAGATTCTTTTGATTTCATCGTCTATATAAATTTATTTGATTCGTAAAAAGTTTTGATATTCTTTTCAAGGTTTTATTATCGCAATATGCCTTCAGCTCAATGAAATGAATCGAATGTCAGATTAGCTAAGAACTTTTATAACCTGTTATTATTATATTATTCTTGTAACAGTTTAGTTCTTAGAAGCAAATCGATTTCAGCGTAGAAAAATAACTTTCGAATAGCAATAGAGAAAAATTAAACAAGTGAAAAAATATGGATTCCGATTCTCATAGGTTATAAATCACGGGGGAGCCGGATTGCATATCGCTAAATCGGATAGATGGACGTCGGGCAAGGTTATTGGTTTGATAACTGGTCAGCTATGGTTTGCATTCTATATGCCTGTTCATGATATAGACGGTGAGCAGATTCCAAAGATACCTGTTCAAACCGGACCGTGTTTCCGGGGATGGCTTGGGCAATCCTGGAAAGGTCAGGCGATATAACGGTCGCGATTTTTGCATAACCCCCCACCGTTTGTTCAGCCAATAGGACGATCGGTTGCCTGTCTGCGGGAATTTGAACACCGCCAGGCATCGTAGGCTCAGAAATAATACTTTTAGGCATTTTTTCCTTAAGCTGGATTGAGGGACCCTGTAGTCTGTAGCCCATACGGTCGGCTTTAACAGTGACACTGAACTCTGATTGAAAAAGCGTTTCCATTCCTTCATCAAAGAAGTCGTCCTGGGGTCCTGGGATGGCGTGGAGAAGAACTTCTTCAGAGTAAAGGGGTATCCACGATTCGGGAAGGTAACGCGGTTTGTTCAGAAGCGATCCCTCTACGCTTTGTATGATATCTCCTTTTTTTAACGTACGTCCTTTATACCCGCCCAACTTGCCGCCCACGTAGGTAGAACGGCTTCCCATGACTTCTGGCACATCAATGCCGCCGCTGACAGCCAAATAACCGCGACAACCGCTTTTTACCTGCTGGATGCTTATCACATCTCCTGGTTTAACCCTGACGGTTTTCCAGCATTCGACCGGATCGTGATTCAACTCAAAGCCCATCTCAGCACCAGTCAAAGCAAGGTCAACCTCTCGCAAAACCGCCAACTGGGGACCCACTACGGTGATTTCAAGAACGGCACTCTCTTCCTGGTTTCCAACCAAAAAGTTGGCCACTCGAAATGCAAACTGATCAATAGCACCCGAAATCGGCACCCCTATTTGTTGATACCCGAATCGCCCTTTGTCCTGGACCGTCGTATATGGTCCCGGTGCCAATACCAGGAATGTATCCATTATTTAACCTCCTCTTGTAAAATGCTGTGGTAATCCAAGGAAGATATTGGTTTGAATTTAATGCGATCCCCAGCTTGATAAAGGATCGGATTGTCGCGCTCCGGCGCAAACAGCTTTATCGGCGTCCGGCCTATCAGCTGCCACCCGCCAGGGCTGGCTACGGGATATATCCCTGTCTGCTCATTGGCAATTCCCACGGACCCTTCAGGGACTCGAGTTCGGGGTGTTTCCAGCCTTGGAGTGTGGAGTACTTCATGAAGACCCCCAAGAAAAGGAAAACCCGGTGTGAAGCCGACCATATAGATTAAATATTCTGGTTCCGAATGAAGTTGCACAACATCTTCTACAGTCAGATTATGACTACTGGCAACATATTCAATATCCGGCCCGAAGTCGCCGCCGTAACAGATTGGAATTTCAATCAATTTAGGTGATGGAATTTCGATTCCCGAAAGGCTTTTCTCCAGTGTAGTCAAGGTCTCTTTCAAAACAGAAGGGTTTGTGACGGAAGGATCATAAAACATCAATATCGACCGGTAGGTGGGAATGATCTCTATCACGCCGTTAGGCATATCGTTTTTTGCAGCAATGGCCATGGATCTGACTTTATGATTGACAGCGGGATCTATGGTATCGCCGTATTCGACCAAAAGACCTCGATCACCAGCAATGCGAAAATGCGCCCTTTCGTACAGCCCGCTCTCCATTTTTTCAATCTCCTTTAGCATTAATTATTTACGATACGAAATTTCTGATTATCATTTCCATAACCTCTCTTTTTTCAATGCTGTCATCAATTTGACTTTTTCATGGGCTGCACGGATACTCCTTCCTTTTCCAGGGTTTCATGGATGTTTCTCACCAAATCCACTGCCGATGGTGTATCCCCGTGAACACAGAGGGTCTGTGCTTCAATCGGAATGGAAGTATTGTCAACCGCGATAACAACACCTTCGGTTGCCATCCGTAGCGCTCGCCGGGCTACGGCTTGGGGATCTTGAATCACAGCGCCGGGC
>JAZFVY010000294.1:0-4898 GCA_036447975.1 Desulfobacterales bacterium | reverse complement strand
CACCGTCCTTGCTTCTTGCGAGTCTGATATGGCTCATTGTTGAAAGGAAGTCTTGACCTTTATATACTACACCCCGCGTGTCTTTTAATTTAACATCCGGGTCATCTTCTTTAAAATCCATAATAGCCGGATATGACTCGCCCTTTTCAAATTTGTAAATAGGCGCTCTGACATATCCCTGCTTTGGCTCACACTTTTCAGCAACACGTAGCAATAAAATAATTTCATCCCCATATGTAATCGCCCCGGGGTTGAAAGCGCCGACAACTTTGTATCCTTCCATTGACGGTTTCACATCTGACGGTTTTATAATAGGATTATTTTCGTGCTTTTTAATCATGAACGCCTCCATCTGTCTTATGTTTGTTTTTGCAAAACATTTTTGGTAACTCGAGACTCCTGAGTTCTTCTAATCCAATGGAATCATTGCCTTTAGTCTTTTCGGCTTGTCATTCCCACGAAGTTAGGAATCCATTTTATTTTCAACAAGATACAGACTATGGATGCCGGGTCAAGTCCGGCATGACATGTGGACTTTAGACTGTTGAGCTCGTAATTACTATTATAAAAAAAATTGATTGACAAGAGATAAACGTCAATAAGAGATGCCGGTAGTTAACTTAAAAACTATTGATTCCATAAAAAGATTCAATTATAAATGATTTTATGATCGAATTATTCATGAAGAATTTATCTCACTTTATTTTTATTAGTAAAGATAAAGATATTAATCACTGTTCCAGCACCGCTCTGGCTCGTGAGAAATGCGGATTAATAAAACATCGTGTGTGGAAGATTTTCTCAATATAGCCCTGTAACAACGCTTCAAAAGGTCTTCGATATTCAGACTGTTACGTGCAGCGTTATTCCCAGCTATAATGTAGCTCCAACGTATAAAGTGCCGGCGATTATTTTTCATAACGGCAACCGCCTGGGGCAGTTTTTCTGGGGCTTTGTCCCCTTCTGGGCCAAGGAAAACTCCAAAACTCCGACGATTATTAACGCCCGCGCCGAAACTCTGGAAATAAAACCTACTTTCCGCGAAGCTTTCAAAGACCGGCGCTGCCTGATCCTGGCTGACGGTTTTTATGAATGGGAAAGCAAAGGGAGCCACAAACAGCCCTGGTATTTTACCATGGTCTCCGGCGAGCCATTTGCTTTTGCAGGGCTTTGGGAAACCGCGAAAAGCGATGACGGGTCAGTCCACCATTCCTGCGTAATCATCACCACCGCAGCGCACAAATCGATGAGGGAAATCCACCACCGAATGCCGGTTATCCTTCAGCATGGGTTACACGAGGCATGGCTGAATCCTGCAACGAGGGATCCTAAAGAATTAAAGACAATCATTCAGGATGGTCATGTTCGGGAAATGAATAGATACCCAGTGTCGCCCCGGATGAATAAGGTTCAAAACAATGATCCGTCCTGTATTGAACCTACAGACCCGAACCTTGTTCGCTTCGCTCACAATTGTGGTAATGGAATGGTGGAGTAATGGAATTGGAGAGTTCCATGCGCAGAACAAACTGGTATGTAATAACCGGAGCCCCTTGTTCAGGCAAAACATCTGTAATCTGCGGACTTGAACAACGAGGCTACCAGGTGGTTCATGAAGTTGCACGGGCATATATTGATGAAGAACTGCAAAAGGGAAAAAGTATAGCCCAGATAAAAGCTGATGTATTATCTTTTGAGAGTCATATTCTCAACAGAAAGATCGAAATTGAAAAATCTCTTCACGAAGATGCGCTCACTTTTCTGGATCGGGCAGTGCCGGACAGCATAGGGTATTATATTTTGGAAGGATTAAACCCGGATGATCCCATTAAAAAGAGTAAGCTGATCCAATATAAAAAAATATTTTTCTTTGGAAGACTAACGTTTGAAAAAGACCTGGTACGATCAGAAGATGATAAGATCGCGTCCAGACTTGACCGTCTGTTAAAAGAAAGCTATCAAATGCTTGGCTATGAGATCATTCGCGTTCCGCCGTTGTCTGTTGAAAAACGCATCGACTTTATTTTAGGGCATTTATAAAACTCGAAAGGAGGAACAATTATGTACATGCAGTCTTAATTTTTTTTCATCTTTTAATCACCCAACGCTCTGGCAAACGCCGATTTGTGGACATCGCCGGCAAAATGCACTGCACTTTTTCCGGAAATCGGATCCCAGTCTGAAGGGTCTGCTACGCAAAAGTATTGCACCTCAAGTCCGATGCGCACGGCAGCCTCCTCCACAGGCATGTCGATGACCCGCAACGCAGCATCCCAAGTCGCGCCGCAGGGAGCCCCGCGCAACACCTCAATGCGGGCAATCTTTCCTCCAACAACCTTAACAGCGAACGCCGGCGCTCCAAACATATTTCCATATAGCCCCAGGCAGACCTGCCTGGAAAGACCGCATCAGGTGGGAGGGGTAAGTACACCTTTAACCCGCAACTTTTTCCCCGATGCGACCGCAGGAATTTTTTTGTCCCGGCAAACTTCAGCAAGGTCTAGGGAAAGGTCAGGATGTTTGAAAAAATCGAGGACCAGGTCTGCACGGATGTCCTTTGGTATATATTTTCTGGCATCATCGATAACCCCAGGCAGGGTTTCATCGATGGAAACAATCTCAAGGGCAAAACGGCTGTTTCCGTACCGCCTGATACCCTCTATCTTTTTTTCACCGCTGCCGTTTTGCTGAAAAACGACAATTTTTTGGGTTCCTTCGATCTGTTCCTGTGCTGCGGTTTTTGAATGATCGATGCACATGCATTTTTTTTCTATCATTATCTATTCCTATCACCTAAAATCTACATCAATTGTTATCTTATAAAATATTATTGTTCTACTTTTTTGCTTGCAATACATTCTTTTGTTTCAGATAAGAGTGTTAAAAAATATTTTTTATTAAGCTAAAGCGTTACCAAATGTCTTATTGTGAAAGACTTACCTTATCAGAATGTGATGACCTTGTCCGCCTCCATTGTTAGTTCATAAAGATCATCCATCCAGCCGATAGGGCAGCTGCTAGAACCCTCCAGACCGTGGGTTTTCATGCAGACCCCTCAGACATAAAAATCGCCTTCAAACTTGTTCATCTGGTCCATGACATCAAATTCCTCGCTCCCGCTCTTTTCAAAAAGAACGCCCTTGCCCAGCATGAACACACTGAACTCATCCTCTTTTTCAACGCCCAGGTTTGCCAGTCGCATTGCATTACAAATGGTTTCTTCATCTTCCGTGGAAATAATGAATAGAACTTTCATGATGAATCCTCCATATACTTTCATGTACCCTATTAAACCGAGAACCTAATTATCAATACAATTTTTTAAAATCATACATATGTTTATTTAATAGATGTCAAGAAAAACCCTTAATTTTTATAAACGTGATAATATTATCCATTAATTATTGCAATTTCGGAAAATCCTATATATTGCAATATTATATACAGCTCAGAGGTTATTTGAACCTTTTGTCAATCTGGCAAGTCCCCTTTACATCAATTTTTGTGGTTGCAATAAATTCTAATGAGGACAAAAAGTTTAGTAACTAATGGATATTATAACAGATATAAACGATTTCGAATACAAAAAAATATTGCTTGTTGATGATGAACCGATCAACATCGAACTATTGGAAGATTTGCTTATTCCGCAAAAATATATCGTTGATGGAGCTTTAAATGGAGAAGAAGCTCTGGCTAAAATACAGAAGGAACACCCGGACCTGATCCTTTTAGACGTAATGATGCCCGGAATGAATGGTTTCCAGGTTTGCAGCGAGATACGCAAAAATTCATCCCTTCCTTACATCCCGATTATTTTTATAACCGCCTACCAGATAGATCAATCCGACATAATCAACGGGCTTGATATGGGAGGAGATGATTATATACGTAAGCCTTTTGATTCATCAGAGTTATTTTCCAGGATTCGTTCGTGCCTTCGTGTTAAAAAACTTTATGACGATCTAGCCCGTACAAAGACTGAACTGTCACGATATGTGTCCCTTGCGACTGTAGATATGGTCGAAAAAAAGACCTCTGAGGAAGTATTCCAAGCCGATAGAACAGCGGTTGTAACTGTTCTATTTTCTGATATCAGAGGATTTTCAAACTTTTCTGAAAACATGGATCCAGCAAAAATTTTCAAAATGTTAAATTTTAATCTTAGCAGACAGATTAAAGTGATAGAAAAGTATAACGGCATCATTGATAAACTTAATGGGGATGAAATAATGGCCATCTTTGAAGGCCCTGATATGGCCTCAAATGCCCTGAAATGCGCACGTGGTATCGTTAAAGCGCTCTCAGTGTCTCAAAACAAAAAGTTGTTAGATTGGGCAGGAGTAGGTATCGGTATAAATACAGGACAAATTTATCTTGGAAGCCTTGGTTCGGAGACATTCAAAGATTATACAATTATTGGAAATACAGTCAATATTGCCGCAAGGCTTTGTGGCCTTGCCTCACAGTATCAAATCCTCTTTACTGAAGCTACATTGAAGTTAATTAAGAAAACAGAATTCAATTACCGGCCTGTTAAAAGGGTTTCGTTGAGGGGGATAAGTTCTCCTATTAATGTTTTAGAGCTCATACAACAACAGGATTGAAGATAATACGGGTATAGGAGAACGAAGGGCATCAATAGACTTTTTTTGGCGGCGAAAACGACTTTTGCAGAAGAGACCTTTGAAAAATGCTCAATTTTGCTCAAGTTAAAGGAAGGCGAAAATTTTAACCACAGGAATACATTGAGTATTTTGAGGATTAAAATTTGAGCCTGACACAGAAATTGGGCAAAAGGGGACGTTTTACAAAGGTCTCAGAATTTAGGTTGTAAAGGAGACAGAAATGGCATTACTTCGCAGCAGAAAAACAAACGGTGAAGGAATGGGATTGAA
>JAZFVY010000293.1:0-5140 GCA_036447975.1 Desulfobacterales bacterium | reverse complement strand
CACGGCTTGTTATTGAGAAGCCCTTTGGCCGTGACCTTAAGACCGCTGTTGAACTGAATCAGAGCATTCAGAAATATTATAAAGAACACCAAATATTCAGGATAGACCATTATCTGGCAAAAGAAACGGTTCAGAACGTACTGATGTTTCGTTTTGCCAATGCCATTTTTGAACCCATCTGGAATCGAAGATATATTGATCATGTCAACATACTTGCCTCAGAAACTTTAGGTGTAGAACATCGGGCGGGTTATTATGAACAGGCAGGAGTTATTCGGGACATGTTTCAAAACCATATGATGCAGCTGCTGGCCCTTACGGCCATGGAAGCGCCGTCCCAATTTGAAACCGGCCGTGTTAGAGATGAAAAAGTAAAGGTTTTTCGCTCTTTAAGGCCGTTTCCGATGGATAAATTCAATGAGCACATCGTACTCGGGCAATACGGTCGAGCCGACATTGATGGTAAACCGGTGCAGGCCTATCGGGAAGAACCCGGAATAAGTCCTGACTCGCTTACTCCGACTTTTGCTAAAATGAAAGTCTTCATTGATAACTGGCGCTGGCAGGGCGTTCCTTTTTTCCTTACATCAGGTAAACGTTTGGCCAAAAAGATAACTGAAATAACTATTCAGTTTAAAGAGATTCCCCACTCCATGTTTCGGCAAGCTCTAGGAGAAACTATAGCCGCCAATCGGTTAACGCTTGGTATTTATCCGGAGGAGAAGATAACTCTAACCTTTCAGGCAAAAACACCCAGTGCCCAAGTACGTCTGCGCACTGTAACCATGGATTTTCCTTTTCATCAAAATTATCAGGGTCCTGTTCTAGACGCCTATGAAAAAGTACTCATCGACTGCATATTGGGTGATCAGATGCTTTTCTGGCGCCAGGACAGCCTTGAACATTGCTGGTCCTTTCTAACACCCATATTAAATGAGTGTGAAACCTGTGACAACAGAGCAGAAATGCTCCAGATCTATGAACCCGGAAGTTGTGGACCTCGGGTTTTAAGTAGTATTTAATGGAAGAAAGGCGTAGAAAAATGGAAGAAACTCTACAACAACCGACAAAAAAAACATCAAAAGCGGTGTATAAGGCTATTATTTTCGCAGCATTTATTATTGGGGCCTTTATCTTGATCCGCTACACACCTATTAAAGATTTTCTCACAGCAGAGGCCTTGGGCCGTTTCCTGGAAACAGCTGGTTTCTGGGCCCCGTTGGTCTATATGGCAATTTATGCCGTGGGAGTATGCTTGCTTCTACCGGGAACCTTGTTGACCGGTTTGGGGGCTGCCATATTCGGTGCATACTGGGGTTTTTTGTATGTATGGGTAGGCGCCATGATAGGTGCCAGCGCTGCCTTTTTTATCGGACGAACTCTGGGGCGGGATTTTGCCGCTTCTCTGATCGGTAACAAGCTTAAAAAATATGACGATGCTATCGAGCGTAACGGATTTGCCACAGTCTTGTATCTTCGACTTGTTTATTTTCCGTTTACGCCCATGAACTTTGGCATGGGGCTGACCAAAGTCCGTTTCTGGGACTATTTTGCGGGAACGGGCTTAGGTATTATTGTTGGGACATTCATCTTTACCTTTTTCATTGGGACATTGAAAGACGTCTGGTCTTCAGGAAACTGGGGAGAGCTGATATCCTTTAATGTTTTCTTTTCAGTGGGTCTCTTTATCTTCTCATTTTTTATTCCCAAGATTGTAAAAAAGATCAAAGAGAAGGAAAAATACAAGGGTAAGAAGAAATAATGCCTGAACAAATAAAAAAAATCATAACTTCTGATTCTAAGCAACTGGCTGAAAAGGGGGCGGAAATATTTTGTAAAACTGCAAAAAAAGTAATTGCAGTCAAAAATCGCTTCGCAGTAGCTATTTCCGGCGGATCCACACCAAGGTCTATGCACAGATTGTTGGCCCAAGAACCTTATCTATCTGATATTCCATGGCAAAATATACACCTCTTCTGGGTGGATGAACGTATGGTTGCTTATGATCACCCTGACAGCAATTTTGGATCGGCAAAAAAGGATTTTTTAAACAATATCCTCATTCCGCCAGATCAGGTTCACCCAATGCCTGCCATGAATGTGCCTCAAGAGGGTGCATCAATTTATCAGAAGGATCTTCAAAACTTTTTTAAAAGTTTAGGCAGTCATGACCCTGACCTTGACCTGATATTTCTCGGGATTGGCAAGGATGGACATGTTGCTTCCTTGTTTCCCGATCAAACTTCATTTGAGGAAAACAAACGATGGGTTATTAGTGTCAAAGGGGGACAGCCGGATCTCTTTCGTCTAACTCTTACCTATTATGTTTTGAACAGAGCACGGCGCATCTTTTTTCTGGTTTCAGGGAAAGAAAAGGCCCCGATTGTTAAAACTCTTTTTGAGAAGAGTCAATTTCAGTTACCAGCAAGTAAAATCAGAACTTTAAATGGTGAAGTAACGTGGCTCCTGGACCAGGAAGCAGCATCACTGCTTACAAGATAAAAGCGTCTTTGATCAATAAACGTCTAATAGGCTTCTCCTTTTTATGGGATAAGATGTTTTCGCATAGATATGCGGAGAAAGTTGACAAGAATAAAGACTAAAAGGTAATAATCAAATAGAAAGAAGATTTGGAATAATATGACGAAAAAGAAAACCGTAAAACTAACCCTTTACCGGTATGCGGGGAAGTTTCTTTTTTTCCGCATCAAAAATCGCTGTAAGGAGTGTGACATTTCTTACGCAATCCTTCAGAGGCTTATGGCCGAACAACTTCATGGGAAGCCTGTTTCGCTGAGGATTGTACCCTGGCTGGATAATTTTTGGAAGGTTATCTGGCGGGGAGGATGGCACGCCCCAATTCTGACTGTAAACGGGAATGTATTTTCTCAGGGCAAGGTACCTGACATACCAAAACTCTTATCAACAATAGGAAAAATTTTAAATGATACATCCCTTATACAAACAGGAGAAGTGCAACTTGAAAAGGCGGCAAGTTTTGAAAAAGAATCTGAAATTACAGTTTATTTTTCTCCGGCCTGTCCCCACTGCAGGCAGCTGCTTTCATATCTGGACGGCAATGGAATAAAATATTTGGGAAGAGATGTGACAAAATCTGAATCTGCACGAAAAGATGTAGAAAGACTTACAGGAAGACTTTCCATACCTGTAGTTGTAGCGAAAGGGGAAATAATAAGCAGTTTCGACAGAAATCGTCTCAAAAACCTTTTTGGAATTTCGGCCGACAATGAGAAGGTCGTAAAATCAGAAAGCAGAAACATAATCCCCCATTTCACTGATAGTCAACTCAGAACAATTTATCAAAAAGCCAGAAACGTGCTTGATAAAAATTGGATAGAAGGCTGGACCATGCCGTCGAATCGGCTCTATCCACATCTCTGGAACTGGGATTCGGGGTTTGTTTCCCGAGGTTATCTTCACTACGATCCTGAAAGAGCATACACAGAACTACGATCACTTTTCAGGGGACAATGGAGTGACGGCTTCCTGCCGCATATTATTTTCAACCCTGAATATACCAATCATTTCCCGGGACCGGACTACTGGAAGGCAGACAATTCAGGAAAGGTTCCAGCCGGCATTTTTACTTCAGGTATCAGCCAGCCTCCTGTACATGCTACCATGATCGTTGATTCGGCAAAGCTTGATCCTGATAAGGAAAGAGCCTTGTCATTCTTAAATGAAATCTATCCAAAACTAAAAAAACTTCATGATTTCTATTTTACTGAACGTGACCCGCATTCTGAAAATCTTGTATCTATTGTCCATCCCTGGGAATCGGGGCTTGATAATGCCCCGCTGTGGGATGAACCCCTTGCCGCCATAACAAAAACAAGTGAATGGGCTTTGAGTATGCAAAAAAAATATGATGAGCTTGCAGAACAGGGTAAGCGGCCAAAGCGCACTTATATTGAAAAGTACTCGTATCTTATTGAAAATTTATATAAAAATAATTATAACTGGAGGAAAATTTTAGAAAATCATCCCTTTTTAATCCAGGGTGTCCTTTTTAACTCTATTTTCTGTCAGTCCGAACAAGACCTTGGAAAGATCGCAGAAGCCATAGGATATGATGCCAACATTCACTATGGAAGAGCAGATAAGGTCAAAAAGGCGATAAATAAGAAATTATTTGATAAGAATGAAGGCCTCTATTATAATTTTGATCTTGTGCAACAGAAACATATAAAACGGGACACGATTTTTTCATATATGCCCCTATTTGCCGGTATCCCTGACAAGGATATAGGAAAAGTAGTCTTAGATACTCTTCGAACTCATTGTTTCTGTATTGCAGATATGGACTGTGTTGCCATACCCAGCTATGATATGTGTCAGGTAGACTTTGATGGAGAATTTTACTGGAGAGGTCCTGTCTGGGTCAATATAAACTGGTATCTGGCGCAGGGGGTCAGGCAGTATGGAGAAGCTGAGCTTTCAGAATGGATTGAAAATTCTTTAATCGCTCTGGCTGACCGTTATGGATTTTATGAGTATTACGATCCTGATTCCGGAAAAGGACTAGGAGAGAAAGATTTTTCGTGGACAGCTGCATTGATTATCGATCTTATTTCCAGCAGATTGGTTCCTTAATTGTGGATTTTTTGCTTTTTGTGGTAAAACCCTTTTCATCTCTCCACTCAGACACCAAGGCACGAAGAAAAAATGATAAACAACTTAACTAGTGTCATTGCCCTCGATGTGGGTGGAAGTTCGGTTAAGAGCGGTCTTGTGGAATCCAGCGGTTCTGTATATTTTGTCTATAATACTCCGATTAACAGTCAAGGTTCAAAAGAGGATGTTCTCCAAGTATTTGTTAAAATTATTCAAATATATTTGCGCAAGGTAGATCCTAATAAATTATTAGGCATTGGATTTGGATTCCCAGGGCCATTTGATTATGAAAATGGATTATGCCTTATACAAGGACAGTCAAAATACGATAAACTCTATAAAGTGAATATTAGGGAAGAATTAAAAAGATTACTCGATTTTCATAAACCCATTCTTTTTTGCAACGACGCCAAAGCCGCTATAATTGGTGAGGCAAATTATGGCGCTGGCCAAGATTTTGATCGCGTTATTGGCATTACCCTTGGAACAGGTCTTGGTGCTGGTT
>JAZFVY010000292.1:0-3394 GCA_036447975.1 Desulfobacterales bacterium | reverse complement strand
TGAACATGGAGATCGGAATGATAACCCCACCCGTGGGTCTCAATCTTTTCGTGGCCAGTGGAATCTCAGGTTTGTCTCTATGGGATGTTTTTAAAGGGGCGGCGCCTTTCATGGTTATCATGCTGGTTGCTCTCTTTATTATTACCTATATTCCGGTTATATCGCTCTGGTTCCCCAAACTTCTCTATGGGGTTCTTTTCTAAGATATAAAAAAGAGGCCGGAGGAACTTTCTTCTTCCGGCCTGACCCGATATCGCCTGGTACGCGAGTTTCAAGGCCGGTATGATCCGGCACATCTATCACTTCTTTTACTACGTCAGGGCGACTCGTACCATACAGTAGCAAATGACGGTTTCGTAAAAAGTCCAACTTATGCGTTGTGCTGCATTTCGCAATCATTCAACGTACGATAAGTACGCCTCATAATTACAAAATTTGCACGCCTTGAATTTGAACTTTTTACGAAACCGTCTAAATCGGACTTTTTACGAGTTCATCAACAAATAGAGATCCCGGGTTATTGGGTCACGTTACATATCTAATTTGTAAAACTGTTCCGGCTCTGCCATAAAATCCGGCTTCTTGGTATATTCGGTTGGGACGGTGCCTTCCTTGAAGCATTCAAAGATGGTCTTTTCAGACTCGGGAATTGGAAGAAGACCGGTTTCAGCATCGATTTTAGCAAAGACCACTCCTGCGGGCACCTGAAAAACCCTTACAGGTTTATCTGCCAGGACTCTTTGCATGAAGCCGAGCCATATGGGGGCTGCTGCCCTGGAGCCGGTTTCGGATATTCCCAGAGAAGTATCATCATCAAAACCGACCCATGTACCGGTTATATAGCCGGGTGTATACCCGGCAAACCAGGCATCAAACAGATTGTTGGTTGTGCCGGTCTTTCCTGCCACCGGCCGTTTCAATGCTCTGACTCTGCGCCCGGTCCCATGTTTAACCACACCTTCTAAAAGGCTGGTCATAATATAGGCAGTATTCTGTTCTATTACTTTTTCTCTGACAGGATGTGCTTCCTCGAGAACGTTTCCATCCCGGTCGACGATTTTTGTTATAATGACAGGCTGCACGAGATAGCCAAGGTTGTTAAAAACCGAATAAGCCCTGACAAGCTCAAGCAGGGATATACCGGATGATCCCAGAGCGATTGAAAGATCCCTGCTCAAATTTGACGTTATACCCAGTTTCCTGGCGTAATCAATGGCATAATCAATGCCGATATCTCTTAAAATTTTTATGGTTACCACGTTCCGCGACTTTTCAAGGGCATTGCGAAAAAGAGTGGGGCCGTAAAATCTTTCCCCGTAATTCCTGGGCTTCCAGGTAAAGTCATGTTCCATATCATCAAGCACAATAGGGGAATCGATGATCGTCGTTGCCGGTGTATATCCCTTGTCGAGTGCGGCTGCGTAAAATATCGGTTTGAAAGCAGAGCCAGGCTGGCGTCTCGACTGGACAGCCCTGTTAAACTGACTTTCCCTGAAATCCCTTCCCCCTACCATTACCTTTACATGACCTGTTTCCGACTCGATACACAGCAAGGCAGCCTGCGCCTTCGGAATCTGTTCCAGGGCAAGTTCCCATAAATATGTATCGGCTATTTTACCTTTAACTTTTACCAGGATAACATCACCAATGCTTAAAACTTCTCCGGGATGATTAACTTTGGTTTCATAGTAGGGAACTTCCGGATCCGGTTCTCTTGCCCAGCTCATATCGTCAATTTTGATTGTTCCAAGAGTATTGCCCATGCGAACAGTTACCGTATCTTCGTTGTCATTAACTTCAATAACAACACCCTCTAAGGTCTTTCCTTCTTCCAGCGGGTTTATATTAAGCTCTTCTTGAAGCTTTTTGGAATAAGCTTCAATTTCTTCGGGTTCAAGATTGTTTATCGGACCGCGATAACCCTGGCGTTTATCAAGATCAAACAACCCCTTTTCAATTTCTTCCCGGGCTACCTTTTGCATTTCGATGTTAACTGCGGAATAAATCTTGAGCCCTTCCTTGTACAATACCTCCGGCCCGTATTTATTCTCAACATAACGTCTGATGTGCTCAGTATAAACCGGGACCTCTTCAATATACCAGTTGCGCCTCGGTTGTATATAAAGCACCTTATTTATGGTTTCCGTAGCTTGAATGTCGGTGATATAGCCTTCAGAAACCAGCCGGTTTAAAACGTAAATCTGGCGTTCCTTTGCCTTTTCAGGATTTCTGAAAGGGGAATATCTGCTGGGAGCCTGGGGCAGACCAGCCAAAACCGCACATTCCGCGAGGTTCAGTTCTAGAGCAGATTTTCCGAAATAATTCTCGGAAGCAGCTTCCACTCCATATGCTCCGTGTCCCAAATAAATTTGATTCAAATATAAAAATAGAATTTCATCTTTGGCAAACCTCTTGTCAATGCGGTATGCGAGGATAGCCTCTTTCATTTTGCGGAGATAGCTTTTTTCAGGAGTCAAAAAAAACGACTTTGTAACCTGCTGGGTGATCGTGCTGCCGCCCTGAACGATGGCACCAGCCTCTATATTCTTGTAAAACGCCCTGATAATGCTTAGAATATCTATGCCTTTGTGTTTATAAAATCTTGCATCCTCTGCGGCAATAAAAGCCTTCTGTAGCATTATGGGCATTTTGTCTAAGGGGATCACAATTCTCCGTTCTTTATAAAACTCGGCGATCTTCCGGTTGTCGTTTGAATAGACCGTTGTGATTGTTGGCGGCCGGTAATCCTTAAGCGAAGATATTTTAGGGAGGCTGATACTGAGATAGAAATAAACACCGATAACAGTACAAACTCCGGATATCATCATAAAAACAAACACCCAAATAAAGACCCTGAATATTTTTTTCAAAAAACCACCTTGGTTTCGCATGGCGCGCTTTTCAAGTACCTGAGATGTATTGTTGATTTTAGGCAGAACACCTATACCTTTATTTAAATTTAGAAAACCTGATCCTTAGAGCCCGTTGTCCAATATAAAATTTATTATTTTATCAAAAATCGATTCTTTAAGCAAGGTGTTCTGTTAACATAAAAAAAGAATTTGACTTTGTTCTCTATTCTGGTTATCCAAAAAAGCCTTTAAAAACTTTTTTGGATAAAGAGTGTATATTATGATCAAACTCAATTTTAGTAAGATGGACGGCCTGATACCGGCTATTGTTCAAGATTATCAAACCGGTGATGTATTAATGCTGGCATTTATGAATCAGGATGCCTGGGAGGCAACACTTGCTACTGGCAAGGCCACGTATTACAGTCGCACCAGGCAAAAACTCTGGGTAAAGGGCAAAACTTCAGGCAATGAACAACTCGTAAAAGAGATCTGGATAGATTGTGACGATGATACTGTTCTGTTGAAGGTTGAGCAGATAG
>JAZFVY010000291.1:0-5789 GCA_036447975.1 Desulfobacterales bacterium | reverse complement strand
TTCGATGAATGATCAATTTGGGTTTTCTTCCTTGAGGCCTTAGAGATAAAGTTACTTTTGATCACGCCAAATCTCAAGAATGGTCAAATCGTCGTTTGCTTCTGCAATTCCTCTCCAAGCGTTCACTGCATCCAACAGGCTCTTTCCCCAAGGTGGTCCTTTAGTATCTTTTATATAGCCGACCAAGCGATCATTGCCAAATAGCTCATTATCTTCATTCTCTGCTTCGACAATTCCATCTGAAAAAAAGAGTACCGATTCTCCTGGTGATAGTAAAATTTCTTTTCTTTCGTAATGAACATGTGGAGTGATGCCCAATGATATCCCCTTTAAAGGCGGCAAGTCTTTAATTTTACCATTTACGATCCACAAAGGATTCAGATGTCCTGCCCGTATAAGTTGCATTTTTCCATCTGAGGGCCAGTACCTGGCAAGAACAATCGTAGCAAAATATCCTTCATCAGACGCCAGGCTGTACATTCTGTTGTTCACGGTTTGAAGAAGTTTGTTCATATCATCTTGGAGTAGTGCTTCGCTACGAATTTTGGTTGACAACGCAGCCATAATCAGAGCAGCAGGGACGCCTTTACCCGAAACGTCTGCTACATATGTTAATAAACTGTCATCCGGCAAAGGAATTACATCGTACAGATCTCCACCGACATAGGTGGCAGGAACAGATACAGCCCAAATATGGGCTTTTGTTTTCAGCTCTGGAATTTTTGGCCAAAATAAAGATTGAATCTTGGTTGCAGTTTTGAGTTGAACTTTAAGCTGAGCCGATTGCTCAAGGACCGTGTCATGTAGTTCCTTGATCCGCAGCATCGATTTAACTCTTGCGACCAGCGCAGCATGATCAACGGGCTTAGTGAGGTATTCATCACCACCTGCCTCGAGACCAGCGACTACATCTTTCGAATCCGCTTTGGCAGTGATCATGATGATCGGCATGAATGGAAGGGAGGGGTCTCCTTTGAGACGCCGGCACACCTCCAGGCCGTTCATCTTGGGCATCATAATATCCAGCAGGATAAGATCCGGTTGCATCTCTCTGCCCATGACCAATCCTTCTTCGCCATTCGTAGCGGTGATAACCTCGTAGTTATGAGCTGTTAGACGAGTCTGCAAGATGTCCAAGCTTGCGGGGTTGTCCTCTACTATCAGGATCAGTGGTGGCGTTCTCACTATTCCTCCTCTATAATAAGTTATGGGAGATATTCGTGGATCTTTGCCAAGAGTTCACGCGGACTGAACGGCTTGGAAACATAAGCATCGCATCCAGCTTCAAATGCCTTCACATCGTCTCCGCTCAGTGCATAGGAGGTGACCACGATGATTGGAATCTTTTGGAGATCGGGATTCGCCTTGATCTGCCGCGTTGCTTCGTATCCATCGATACCGGGTAGCTGTATGTCCATCAGGATCAGGTCAGGTCGATAGGTCCCGGCCGAGTTCACACCCTCTACCCCGTTGACAGCTTCGATTACCTCATAGCCGATGCTCGTGAGAAGGTCACGCAAGATACGCCGGTTATCCTCCTGGTCTTCAATAACTAAAATCAGCTTGCTCATCTTTTCTCCTTTTGACGCTCGACCCGAACCGGCAGTGCAAACCAAAAAGTAGAGCCTTTTCCCAGGCTAGACTCTACCCAGATGCGGCCCCCGTGCATTTCAACGATCCTTTTGGCAATGGAAAGCCCGAGGCCGGTTCCGCCTTTTTCCCTTGTACTGGAGCTATCCGCCTGGTGAAATTCTTTGAATATTTTCTTCTGATCGGATTGTGAAAGCCCAAGACCCGCATCAGATACGGAAACAAAAAACGTTTCATTGGAAACGGCCACCTCCACTCTAACCTCCCCTTCCTCGGCAAATTTGATCGCGTTTCCGAGTAGATTTAAAAGCACCTGGGCAATGCGTTGTTCATCTCCCTTACCTGTAGTCAAATCCTCGGGAACCATTATTTTCAAATCGAGACTCTTTTCCGCCGCCAGCGCCTCAAGGGAGGTGGAAACTGTTTGAAGCACCTCCCCCATCGAATAATCATTAAGAGAAAGGGTAAGCTGACCAGCTTCAATTTTGGAAAGGTCGAGAACATCATTGATCAGGCTGAGGAGATGGCGGCCATTTTTTTCAAGGCGTTCAAGAACCTCCTGAATCTTCTCTGGCACATCACCGTATATGTTGTCTAGGATCAGCTCCGTATATCCCAAGATGGCATTAAGGGGAGTTCTCAGTTCGTGGCTCATGTTGGCGAGAAACTCGGTCTTGTGCTTGTTGGCAATCTCGAGTTCGCGCCCCTTTTCTTCAACTTCCTTGAAAAGTCGCGCGTTATGAATGGCGAGTACCGACTGTGCAGCAAATGTCTGAAGAAGGTCCACGACGTGCGCTGGGAACTCACCTGCCGTCTTGCGCCGGACAATCAGTCCGCCTATGAATCGGTCTTCGCGCAGGAACGGTACTGCGAGAATGGCGCGAAAGCCCTCTTGATGAACGTAGGCATGGGGATAGTCAGGAACTTGCATAAGGTCTGGAATCTGATTTGGGATTCCCTTAATGGCGGCCTGGCCGATTACCGTTTTGTCTCCCACTTGCAGTTCAGACTCGCGTAGGGCTTCGACAAACTTAGTTCTCACACCGTAGTTTATCCTCGGTACAAATATCCGCTCTACTTCGTCGAACTCGTAAATCGTTCCCGCATCGGCCTTTGAGAGTTGCACCGCATGGCGAACAATGCTTGTCAGCACCGCCTCCAGGTCAAGGGTAGAACTGACCGCCTGGCTGATTTCCCCCAAGGCTTTCATTTCTTTTATTGACCGAGCAAGCTCCCGGGTGCGCACTTCGACCTTCTGCTCAAGGGTTCTGCTGTACTCCTCTATTTTCTCCTTGCTCTCGCTAAGTTCCGAGAATAATTGCTTGATCGATTCCCGCATGTCATCTAGATGCTGCGCGAGTAATCCAATCTCGTCACTACTGCTTTTGTCAATAAAGGTGTCTAGATCACCATGAGCGATCAATGAAGCCGACTCTTGTAACTTCAATAAAGGACGTGAGATATATCTTTTTGTGATGATCAGGGAAGTCATTGCGATGGCAACAATAATGAGAATCGTTAGGGCAATGATCCCTAAAATAGTTACAATCAACTCCTTTTTGACGCTTTCACGCGACATGGCGAGTCTTATCGTACCGACTTTATTGCCTTGATAAATGATATTAGAAATTTTATCTATAAATTGAGAAGACTGTCTAAAATACGAAGCATCTTTTTGTTGATATTTTTCCCTGACTTTTTTCGAAATGACTTGGTTCTTCCACACAACCTCTGCAAATACAATTGATTCATCCAAAAACAAAGCCTCAATAAAATCATCAACAACATCATTATCAAGGTTCCAGAGTGGAGTCGGTAAACTTATAGTAGACAACTCTAAAGCATTGTCTATCCGTTTTTCGAGTTCAGTGTCGAATCTGGTCATATTAGTAAAGATAGCAATTGTGGCAAAAGCAAATAAGATGACCGTAACGACACCAATGAATGCGTAACTAAAACGGCGGCTAATACTCTGGCCTTTCACTGGCTCAATCCTCCATGACTTATTGTGATAGCCATATCCATATGCGCCTGGATTGCCAAACAATAAGCGTAACGCTAAGATTAATCTGAGTTCAATCTATTGTTGTTTGCTGCATTTCCCTATATTAAAAGGTGAGTGAGACTTAAGGTTTGTCTTCGATCTCTGGAAATGGATCATCTTCTAATTTATCATTCCATTTTTTACGAATTTGCATTATTGTTCCATCAGCTAACATTTCATTAAAAGCATCTCTCCACTTTTGTACAATTGAATCTGATGTTTTCTTTGAAAAAGCAATCATAAGTTCCATTTCCCGGAGATGGTAAACTTCTTCTATTTCATTATAGTCAACTCCGGCCAACTCACAAACAGTTCTTAATCCCGGTTTTTTGTATGTCCATAGGTCTAAACGTCCAAGAACAAGTTTTTGAGCATTTTTTTGTTCATCAGAAACAGGTTCAAGATTTGTAAATCCGTGACTTTTGAGCAAACGCTCTCTTGTATCATCTCGAAGTGTCCCAATGCGTTTTACTTTTTTGGCATCTTCCAGGTTGTCAATTTTTATACCTGAACCCTTCTTAGCGACAAGAATATCTCTCTTCGTCGCCAACGGACCTACCCATTTAAATATATCCTCACGTACTTTTGTATGCGTCATACCAAACAATACAACATTTTCGTCCTCAAGAGCCATTTTGTAAGCTCTTGCCCACGGGTAAACCTTTATTTGCTCACGAGACCCTACCCTTTTCTGAATTTCTTTAACTATATCAACAGAAGGACCAACCAGTACTCCGTCTTCCAAATAGTTCAGAGGCGGCAAATTTTCGGTTAAAATAGTAAGTTCTGCTGACAGTAAAGGTTGAACTGAAAATATAAATACTGTGGCTGCCAGTACAAATAGCCTTTTCATAATAACCCTCCTTTTTTATTTTATTAATTAAGAGACATCCGAAAACTCTTCTGAGTACATGCCGCCAGAGTGATCGAGTGGGTGAGTTGCTCATGGCCTGCAAATATTCTTCAAAACTTTTAAATTCGTGTTTATGACAAATAAATCGTTTCGTAATTGTGGTTCGGCACAACATAAGATATTTCACGATGGAAATCGAATCGAGGTGGAAGACAAATTTCAAAGAAGAACCTATAGTAAATTTATTATAATATGGAAGTTGTAATGTCAAAGGACAAATTGGTCGGAAACACAATATCCTACCACTATGCAGCCTCTTTGCATAATACGGAACGCCTTCTGCTCTATCAGCCACAAAATTATAGATTTCTTGAAACGTGATTTGCTTGTCATTGTTAAAATCAGCATCCCCAATTACAGCCTTTAAAAAGAAGTAAGTAAACATGCTATGCTGTTTTTCAGGGTATCCCCTAGTTTCTCAAGACCTGACACAGTTCACGAATATACCTGTTATCCCTCCGCCTCTTTTTCGAGCTCATCCAGTCTGTCAGGCTCCGAAACAGCAATGTCCACAAGGCACTTGGGGATGGAACTCTGCTCGCACATAATTCTGATTTCTTTCTCCTGATCGCTGAATTCCATGATTTCGCGAATGGACTCAATGTGTTCGAGCATCTCATCCGGCGGAATTTCTTCCAACTGAGGTCCTGCAGCCTCTTCCTTTTTCCGTGCGGCCGCCTCTTCTTTTAGCCTTTGTTTTTCCTTTAACTCCGCTTCCATTGCCTGTTTGACACCATTGATCGCGTCCTGGTCAACTTTCGCCATCTCGATTATCAATTTTTCGGAGACGTTATTCGTAAAAAGATGCTTCACCTTTTCTTCGTTGGACTTGCCCTCTACCGCCTCGAGCAGCTTTGCTACTCTTTCCCTCCCTGCGCGTTCCTTTTCCATCTCGGTGTTCACCTGTTCCAACTTCTCCCCGGTAATATCCAACGCGTTGGTGATCACTTCGGGAACTACTTGTTCCTCAATGAGTAATCGGATACCTTCATCGTCGGGCAGGCCTTTTGCCTTGGTAATGAGCAGATCGAGTTTTGTCTTCTCGACAATCCGCAGCACATCCGGTTTGCGTTCGGATCTTTTGAGTCTTGGCCACGCCTCTCCGAGGTCACGGAGGAGCTTACCCGTTGCAAAATAAGGGTCAGCCACGTCCTCCAGGGTAAGTGCCGCGATGGCGTCGTTGAAATCCTTCATAAGGGGCCTTCCGACCTTGCGCATATCATCCACTGCCCATCTCAATTG
>JAZFVY010000290.1:0-9016 GCA_036447975.1 Desulfobacterales bacterium | reverse complement strand
TTTCACTGACACTTGCCTTGTCGGCCATTGATAAAGCATCCACAGGGCAGACCTGGGGACATACCCCGCATCCCTTGCAAGCAGAATCAATTACGTTGATGTTCATGGCGAATTGTTCCCAGGGGATGCCTTTGGGAGATTTTTTGAATACCTTGAAATAGCGGGCTGCGCCTTCCGGCAAGTCCTTGTCTGTTATGGTAGAGTAAATCGCTGAATCCGGGCACGAGGCAGCGCACATACCACATGCAATGCATTTTTTTGCATCCCAGACCGGAATCTGGGTGCCGATATAGCTCATGTCCCGGAATCTGCTGGTAGCGGCCGGAACAACGGGCAAGAACTTGTCCCAGGAAACCTTTTTCCCCTCCATAATCGGCCCAAGCATGTCTTGGTTAAATTGCTTCTGATAATCTTCAATCAGATTTACCGGCTTGATTGTTCCCAGCTCATCTTTTTTAGTAAGTTTAGTCCGGAGTCCGGCTGTTCCAGGCCCCTTCCCGAAATTTTCGGGCCTGGCTGCTTCTGCCGGGCTCTGATCGCCTGAAACCTCGGCAATCGTCGTAACTACCTGATCCGAAGTCAAAGAGGCCAGCCGGGCTCCTTCTTTTAAAAGTGCCACGTTTGACTCCACAATCTCACGACCCTTTTTAGGCCCCAGTTTTTCTTTAAGGATGCTTTGAAACTTCTTTTCAAAGGCATCAGCTGAAAGTATCCCTGTTTCACCATTGATAAGCCCCAGCATCATTGCACCGGGAAGGTTACGCTTAAGGTGGTTTAAGGCCTCGCGGGTGGCGTCCAGTGCAATTACTTTGATCTTTTTTTCCGTAATAAGCTCACGCATTTCCGGCGGAAACGACTTAATGAGCTCATCCGAAGTTCTGGGACTGTTAACAACCAAAAGTCCGCTCTCTTTGAGTCCACCCACATAATCTCGCAAAATCTCACCGGAGAGGAATTTGTCGTTGAAAAACGCCAAAACCTCATACTCGGTGAGCTCCGAAGCACTGCGTATGGGATAAGAGCTTATACGTAGATTCATAAAGACCGGTGCGCCCTTCCTGGCCGCACCGTAACGCGCCCCTGACTGGATGTATCTTTTACCGTTGACACCCCCTTCGGCATAAATGACCGCCGCGGTCTCTAGAGCCGTCTTTACGCCTTCTGCACCGATACCGATAAATGTCATGCCCAGCTCACGATCCGTGTATTTTGGAAGCGGTTTGGGCTCTAAAGTGTAAGGACCTTCAATGCCAACAAAAAAGTCCCGGAGAAAATGATCCCTCGTTTTTCCTTGGAAACATGACCACATGTTTTCCACAACTGATGCAGCATCGTATTTGTTAAAGTCCTTGCTTCCCAGACCATACACCCCGTGCAAAAGGGTGGGCATGTCTTGACGACCATAAATTTTGTGTTCTTCTCTGCCTTCACGACCGGCCCTGATAGAAACCTGTAGGGCAGTCTGTATATCAGCTACAAGAAGCTGATTGTGGGCCATGCCGGTCCGCTCCAGCACGGTGACTACTTTGGCATTGCGAATGCCGTATGCAAGCTCCTGGTAGCAGGGCGGGTTGAAAAGCACAGGACGCACCACCCCCACCTTAAGACCCTTCACTTCCCGGTAGTAATCGACAACATCCTTGAGAACTCCGGCCGCCGATCCCAAAATTACGATTACCATTTCAGCATCTTCGGTTCGGTAGCATTCCACGACCTTTAGATCGGTGCCCATGATCTTGTTCATCACGTTCATGGCGGCGATAAGCCCCCTTTTGGCAAACCGGTAAGCATGATCCTGGGCCACCTGGCCTTCCATGGTGAGATCAACGTCGGTAAAAGTGCCGGTGAGGGTCCTTTGCTCGAAATCGGGCTGGTATAATCTATTCGGGAGCCCGACAAAATACTTGAGAAAAGCGTCTGAAAGCTGCCCAACGTTTTCCAGAGCGTGGGATTTGATGAAACCGTCGCCGATGACCATGGACGGAAGCATAACCTGGCGCAGCTCTGCTGTTTTAAAAGCCACGGGCAAAAGATCGTGAAGCTCCTGGTTGTCCCCGGCAACCAGCTGGGTCCACCCGGTGTTGCGAACCCCGTAGAAATCGTTGTGACCGCAGTGAATGCTTAAAGAACCCTTGTTGACTTCCCGGGCCATGACCGTCATTACCACCGGCAAGCGCTTGCCGGCCACCGAAAAAAGGTTCTTGGTTTTTAAGACCAGACCCTGGGAAGAGGAGTTGTCCACGTAGCGTCCGCCCTGGGATGCCATGGCCTCCACCGCAGCAATGGCGGAAAGCTCGTCACTGGGCTGAAAATACATAAGTTCGGTGCCGAACAGGTTTTTCTGACCCTGGGAGGAGGCACTGGCAAAACTTTCGGCAATGGGTGTGGACGGGGTAATAGGATAGCCGCAAAGACCGTCCACAAGCCTAGTGAGAATCGATAGGGCCGCATGGTTGCCGTCCAAGATGGCCTCTTCACGCTCACGCATGGCGTTTAATTTCTCTGGCGGGATGCCGGAAAGGTCAAACTCAAAGAGTTTTTTTGCGTCGAACCTTTCCCATTCCGCTTGCCAGTCCACCTGGGTCTTCTTCCCTTTTTTCTTTTTTATGCGATAGGGAAGCTGTTCAAAAAGGTTGTCAATGTCTATCTTTGGTCTCATTAATCGTCTCTCCTTGTGAGATATTCAGGATAGAACTAACCATGATAACATGATAAATAGAGTGGTTGTTAACACGGATATTTCACGGGTTAATACACTTCCTCGTTGGAAAATGCGCGGCAGTGAAGGAGGGGTAGGATTCCTTTCAGCCAAACGTGAAGGCCTTCCTTGTGGGAAGGCCCCCTGACATTCGCCTTGATATAGCCAATTGAATACTTAGATTATGATAAGTTATAGCGTTTGTCAATAACCAATTACCAAGTGTTAACAACAAAGGAAATTCTTATGGGAAAAGAAGAACTCAAACAAAAAATCATAATGGATCTTGAAAAACTCAACGAGAGTATGAATAAACAAAAAATAATTAAGTGTTTTAATAGTTTTACAACATTAGGGTAAATTAAAAAAAACACTTGAAAATCTATTGTTATTTATTTAGAATTATTTATCTTGATAATGTGATGGAAAAAGCCTAAAATGATATAGAAGTTTAGGTTTAGAGACCTTTGAAAAATGCTCAATTTAGTTAAAGTTCAAGGAAGGCGAAAATTTTAACCGCAGGAATACATTGAGTATTTTGAGGATGAAGCTAAAGCTTCACTGCGTGCAAAATGTTGAGCCTGACACAGAAATTGGGCAAAAGGGGGCATTTTGCGAAGGTCTCGGTTATTTGTTTAGCAACTAATCGACTATATTCAAGAAATGTATGGGCAAGGAGGTAATTCAATGGAGAATGCGACCTTTGATTTAGGCAGGATGAGGCTTTCAGGCAACCATGCCATTGCCCGGGGAACTCTTGAAGCCGGTGTGCGGGTAACGAGCGCTTATCCCGGAGCACCCATCTCGGATCTTCAGGGGAGCTTTGAACAACTGGCGGGGAATATCCCCAAGACGAACGCTTTTACCATCAAGGTTGGCGAAGTGCTGGATCAGACAGGCTACCAGCTTGCCGCCCACTGGGGAACCACTACAAACGAGGACAACTCCGTGGCGTTGGCACTGGGAGCCGTAATAGGCAAGGCAGACTTCAAAAAGCGGGAGTTCCTCACCAAAAAAGAGTGGGACCTGGTTTATGGCGAGACCGTTTTTGCCAAAGACGAAGAAAAGCGGATTCCAGTAGGGTCCCGGGTGATGACTTCCTTCAAGCACCTTGGAGGCAATACCGCGGCCGACGCTCTCCGGGTGGCGGTTAATGTTGTTCCTTACACCGGAGGCCTGGGCATAGCATCGGGGGATGACCGTCAGGGGACCTCTTCACAGACCATGCAGGACAACAAGGTGCTCTATGCGTTCCACTTCCGTATCCCCACCCTGGAACTTCACTCGCCAAGCACCGCTCACACGACCGTTAAAAACTGCTATCGCCTCTTCGAGGAACTGGGCGTTCCGTTTGTGGTGATCATGAACTACGATCTCTCTTACCGGGAGGATTCCGTGGACACTGTGATGGAGCTGGATATGGAGGCAAATCATCGACTCAAAGGTTTCACACGGGACCCCAAACACCTGGTCACCATCGGTCCACACATCCGTCCCAGGGAAATTAAGTTTCATTCAAAACTGATTCCCCTGTTCAAAAAGAAGGTTATGGAGAACTTCGAGTTTCTGGGAAATAAGGTGACTGAATACGGTGCTCAACCCAAGGCCGTAGTAGTAGTGAACGGCCCCTTCCGTGAGGACTTTCGGCTGGTTGATGACGACCCTGCTCTGAAAGAGCGCCTTTTAAACAAGTACGGGGATGTTGTAGTAATAGAAAGCGACCTTGTATTTCCCCAACCAGGCGCCCTATATGAGGACCTTGTTTCAAAGTTTCCCATCGAAAAGATCTTTGTATTCGAAGAGGGCTACGGACGAGTTATATATTTGCAGCTTTTAGACATAATTAACCGGCGGGGACTTGATGTTAAGGTTTTGGACTGCTCTATTCCTTACGAACCCAGGATATACGAGCGGTTTTCCTATATTGACCATATTGTAAACGTTTGAAGGGAGGTATAGACATGGCTTCCAGTCAGAATCCGGCCCCAGAGGGCCCGGCAAAAGACGAAATAACTTATATGCGACCCGTTTCCAACTGCGCTGGATGCGGGGACACCAAGGTTTCCTGGTCAGTGCACCAAGGCATGCGGCTGTTTAACCGGGAGCTGGGACTTAAAGGCAAAGACAGGTATCGGCTCATCTACGCGGCTGACAGGGGATGCGGGAACCTCCAAGGCTACCATACCTACGGCATAGTCGATGCCATCTTATGCATGGGCTCCGGCGCCATCGTCGGTGATGGGATCAAGGAGTCCTGTTCCGAAAAAGAGATCGTGGTAACCGCATCAGGAGACGGCGCCTATAATTTTAATATAAGCGGTATCAAGTTCGCCGCTAAAAACAAAAAGTTTGGCGCCATCAACGTCATTTACAACAACTTCAACATCCGGATGACAGGCGGCCAGATCCCCCTCGAGGTGGACTTTGACAAAGAAGGCCCGGCCTTAGGCTTTGAAATAATCCATGTAAACCCGTACCGGGTGGACGACAACGCCGAGCTTTTTAAGGAGCTTTATCCCCGGTATCTAAAAAAGGAAAAAATAATGGTGGTGGCAGACGGAGTCTGCGTACTGGACATGGGAAAGGATGCCAGGAACGCAGGTGTCAGGATGGGCCATTTCAAAAGGTCCGAGGAGTGCCTGAATCTCCAGTTTGCCAAAGAGCGTGAGCGGGTGGCCCGGGAAGAGCCTGAAAAACTAAAAGACCTTCCCAGGTTCAAGTGCCGGCTCTGCGGCATTGGACTAAGGTGCCACGCACTGCTCGACAATGACATCAGCATATGCTATGGCTGCGGTTCGTGTGCGCAGTTCCCCTGTCCTCAAGATGCCCTAAGCTTTGAAGGAATCAGCTTTTCGACATCTGTCAGCATACCTGAACTTACCAAGATATAGGAGGAAGGCATGGCTAAAGAAAAACAGCTAACCATCACCAATCCGTCAATAGGCGGTTCCGGCTATCTTACCCTGTCGAATATGCAGGCGGACGCAGCAATTGAAGCGGGTTTTCATGCAGCCATACACCAGTGCAGGGGGATGGCCCAGGCCGGCGGTCCGCTTTGTGTTGACGTGATGATCCGCGAACATGAAGTTAAGGGTGCGGTTCCCCATTCCATAGACTACGTCAACGGCTTTGATATGTCCGAGGCCTGGAGGGCCGTCTCTTCTGCGAGTGATTTTGAAAAGTCGTTTCCCAGGGGCCTCACTGTGGTGGCCGATTTCTATGTGGAATTGCCGATTCTTGTCACCGGCAGCCGTAAAGGCCCGAGGTATCTCACCAGAGAAGAGTTTCTCAAAAAGTTCGAGGAACTTATCGACAAGGGTTGCGACCTGAGGGCGGTGCCGTATGAATTTAAGAAACACGATTTGCGTACTATCTCGAAAGGCCCGTTTTCCCTGGGAGTTATTACGGCGGATCTTGCCATAAGGCAAGACGACAGATTCATAACCCTTCCCAAGGAGGCGGCCTTAGCAGGGATACTAAATAACGTGCCTAAAAAGGCAGATCCCGCTGCCAATGAAAAGATGCAGCAACTCAACCGGGACGTCTTTGAAAGCGGATGCGCGGCAAGGGAGCAGTTTGCCGGATCACCGGACGAGAGGATCATTCTCATTTAGCCTGCATTCCTCACGATTCGGCTTGTCCTGAGCTACAGTGAAGGAAGTTTGCCGTTGGTACTACAGGTGCCATTTCGAAATTACAAGGCGAGAGCCCATTATCCGGGCTCTCGCTTTTAATTTTGGATCATCTCCCGATTAGTTTTATCTAATTAAGGCAAGTCAAGTGAATAATCTTCAAGTGAGTCGGTGTGTTTCCAGATGTAATTAGCCGTGGATTTAGGCTTCGTTTAAAAAGGTGAATTGGGTACAGCAAAAAAAGACATAGCAGAAATCGAAAGAATGTTAAAATCGCTGATAAAATCTATAGAAAACAAACACTTGAATCCTTGACCCCTTGAATCCTTGGCCCCTCTTCTCCAACTAAATTGGAGAAGAACCTTAATTTTTTGTAACAGTTTTGTTCTTTGTTGATCTCTTTGCGCAGGGGATGTAGAATTATTATAATTCAACACAATCCATAACCCGGACTCGAATAAATTGATTCTTCACATCGACATGGATGCATATTTTGCTTCGGTTGAGCAGCTGGACAATCCCGATCTTGCCGGAAAATGTGTGATTGTGGGCGGGCTTTCCGGTCGAAGCGTAGTCTCTGCCGCAAGTTACGAAGCCAGGAAATTCGGCGTCCATTCCGCCATGCCCATGTATCAGGCCCGTCAAAAGTGTCCCCACGGCATATTTATTCAGCCCCGTATGGACCGCTATAAAGCCTTGTCCCAAAAGATCATGTCTTTGCTCAAAGATTTTTCTCCATGTGTTGAACCGGTCTCAATCGATGAGGCCTACGTTGATATCATCGGCTGTGAAAGACTTTTTGGTGAGCCGCGGAAAATCGCCTTTCGTATTAAGCAAAAGATAAAAGAATCATTTAACCTGACATGCTCGGTTGGCATTGGGGCCAACAAGTTTATCGCAAAAATTGCATCCGACATGAATAAGCCCGACGGCCTGACCTTAATTCTCCCGGATCAGACACGGCAGTTTATAGAAAACCTTCCCGTACACAAGGTACCCGGTGTTGGAAAAACAAGGCATCGCCAACTTGAGGATATGGGTATTAAGACGCTGGGTGATGTCAGAAAATATCCTGAAAAAATGATTCTGAAAAAGCTAGGCAAGTTCGGTCAAAGGCTTCTTGAGCTTTCCTCCGGCACTGATGATTCCCCGGTCACACCCATAAGCCGACGTAAATCTGTCAGCACTGAAGAGACCCTCCCGCAAGATATTGACGACAAAAAACTGCTGGGCAATTATCTCCTTATGCAGTCCGAATCTGTTGCCAGAGAACTCAGGAAAAAGAACCTAAGGGCCAAAACCATAACCCTAAAGATAAAACATGCTGATTTTAAACAGGCGACAAGAAGCATTACCCTGCCTGCCCCGACCCAGTCTTCCGAAACAGTTTACAAGACGGCGTCAAAACTGCTGAGGTCTTACAGGATTATAACAAAGGTAAGGCTCATCGGTGTGGGAGCGTCCAGCCTGGTATCTGCTTCCGTTCCGGTACAGATGGATATTTTTGAAAACGCAAAAAAAAGAAGCAACAACTGGGAGAAGGTTGACAGAGCCGTGGATACAATCACCCATAAGTTCGGAAAAGATTTTATCAAGCGCGGAACCCTTTCTGATAATTAAAACGGCATCTTGTTATCCATGAAAATAAAGAATCCTGATCCATAGGACCGGGCTTTAGTTTGCCCCTGCAAGGGGCTACTTTCCTGTAAGGCGGATAAGTTAGAAGTGCCTAAAATGAGCTAAAGTGCCTAAAGTTATGGAGTCGCTTTGCTCCGGTTAATTTATATAATTGATAGAATTCCTTAACTTTAGCTCACTTCACACTTTAGTTCACTTCACACTCTTGCAGCGTTTCTCCAGGCAAAGCCTGATAGCTCTGACCTGGCTCCACAGGACCAGGTTTTCAAGAACAAGATAAACTTTAAGATATTGAGCTATGAAGACAGCTAAAGACAAAGTACGATCCGGGAAGGCTTCATGCCTGCTTGGAGCCCATTTCTCCATTGCAAAGGGTCTGCATAATGCAATCTATGAAGCCCAGGCCCATGACTGCAATACACTCCAGATTTTCACCAAAACCTCCACTTCATGGAAGGAACGAACGCTTTCTCAGGACGAAATAGACCGCTTTGACCAAGCAAGGGAACGAACCGGCATAACGGCAATCGCATCACATACATCTTATCTGATTAACCTGGCTACCTATGAAAAGAAAAAGCATGCCATGTCATGCCATGCCCTTAAACAGGAACTTTTAAGATCCTCGACCCTGGGAATCCCTTTTGTCGTGCTTCACCCCGGATCTCACATGGGAAGGGGTGAAAACGAAGGAATACGACGAATCGCCGACAGCATAAACAAAATATTCTCCGAAACCCCCGGCATAAAGACACGCCTTCTCCTTGAAACCACCGCCGGTCAGGGCTCCGGTTTGGGACATACCTTTGAACAGCTTGTATCTATTATGGGTAAGGTTGAAAATAGAGACCGGTTCGGGTTCTGCCTCGATACATCCCACATCTTTGCGGCAGGCTATGATATCCGCACGGCAGCATCATACCGCAAAACAATAGATGCTTTTGATGCTATAACAGGTCTTGAGCATCTTTATTTTATTCATTTAAATGATTCAAAGAAAGATTTGGGCACCAGGGTTGACAGGCACGAGCACATCGGAGAGGGATTT
>JAZFVY010000289.1:0-2541 GCA_036447975.1 Desulfobacterales bacterium | reverse complement strand
TTTCTTGACTGTTGAATGCCGGGTTTGATTGCGGGCATTCCGTTTATTTTGACTCCCGAGTCTGAGGCAATTTCATTTGCCATTGCCAGGGCTGCGGCAAAAATGCCGTTCGAGTAGTCGCCCTTTTTGAAAAAAGGAACAAGTATGTTGCGTCCAAGGCTACCAACAAGGCTGTCCGGAAGCACGCCCTCGAGTCCGTAGCCGACTTCGATCCTGTACTTTCGGTCGTTTAAGGATATCAGGAACAGCACTCCGTTATCTTTTCCCTTCTGACCGATTTTCCATTTGTCATGGGCAATTTCAATGGAAAGGTCTTCGATGGATTCGCCCTCGAGGCTCTTTATCGTCAGGATAACCAACTGTGCCGTTGTCTTCTGTTCAAGCTGCTGAAGATATCCGTTCAGCCTGTTTTCCGTAGTATCATCGACAATGCCTGCCAAGTCTACGACATAATTGAGAGGCCTTTCCGGAATGCCTGCGGAATGGGAAACAGATGCAGCCAAAAGGCATAAAAAGAGTGTTGCCAGGAAAATCGCAAGTTTATTCTTTGACGTCATCTGTAATCTCCCCCAGCTTCTCGATAGCCGCATAATAGTCTTCGAAAAAGGTGTTGAGCTGTTTGATCGTCAGTTTTGTTTTATGTTTTTTTTGCTTTAAAACAGCCTTAAATACACCGGTGTTTACGCCGGAAAACTCTTCAAGGCTTGTCAGAACATCGTCATTTCTTATGGGCGGTTCCTTTCCGAGGACAAGAATAATCCCTCTGAAAAGCGGAATGTATCCTGAAATGGTATTAATAAACATGTCGGTGAGGGTTTTACTGTCACCTGCGGAAGATATATAACCCTGTCTGAGACCGATCAATCTGACTTTCAGCTCTCTTTCGCATTGGAGTCTGAGGTCAGATCTATTTATTTCCAGTTTATGAAAGAGATCTTCTCCGAAAACGGTTTTGTGAAGCAGCTTTATATTCAGAAACTCGATGGGAAAGACATCAAGGGAATTCATAATGTATTCCGGGGTCATGATCAGGGGGGCTGCTATTCTTTTTTTGCCGTATTTTTTCCCCAAGGGAGCCATAAGTTCAAGAAATTTCAAATCCATTTCAGTAAGTACAAAGACCGAATTGACATCTGATTTATCGGGGTCAAAATCGTCTGTCAGTGCACTTCCGGTGATGGTTATGGAGTGTATTTTATCCTGATAGCTGCTTAATATTTCTTTCTGAAATGGTTTAAATCTCTTCTCTACCGCAGAGCTTAGATTCGGATCAATCATAAAACCTCCAAGTTTATATTTATAAAATTATATCGCCATGAAAAATCTTAGCACAACTGTACTCAATAATAATCGATCAATCAAGTCAAACGATATAATGGTTAGTGCTTTAACGAAAAGTCGTGTTCAGGTATTATTTAGCGGGGTCAATGCCCTCTACACCGACTCTCTTTTCGAATCGGTGTCCGTAATACTTCGAAAACATGAGATCTAAATCCTTTTTGAAAGTCTCCGTTCTTCTTACTCCCAATAAATAGCTCGTTGTCCCCTTGATAAATATGAATAGTATAATAAAAAAAGTGACGGGAAAAACTAAACAGTCAAATAAATAGCCTGCAATTATCTTTATAGTCCAAATAGCCATGGAGCGTGTTTTATCTTTCAAATAGGTTGCCAACTTGATTATTTTAGTTTTAACTTTGGCATATTGCGTTTTTAGGTTTATTTGTGCAAGGAAGCTCTCTTCTTTTTCATCAGCAGGGAAGATATTCTCACTCAATGATTCCGCCGAAAAATCCTTTTCAATCGTGCTGAATCCTGATTGAGCTTCTGCAATTAAAGGTAAGGTAATTCTCTTTGACAGTACTGATGCTCCGATTATCGAAAAGGGTAGAATAAAATACAACGAAATAGTCAATACTAATGCTAAGACGACGAACTCTTTTAATAAATTATATAAAGTAACCCTTTGGGGAATAAAGTAACGTGAAACAAAGAAGCCTGTTAATGCAAATAATAATACAGAAAGAAACCAGTGATCAATCGCATAAATCGTTTGCAATATCAACCTCGTCAGAAGGAGTATAGTACTTCCGGCAAGTGTGGTTTTCCATGCAATATCCACGTAATCATAGACAGACTGTATAATATCGCCCACTTCCATATTAAAGACGACGATTCCTGCCTCGGAACCCTCTATTATTGCCATGCCGCTCTTAATTGCCGAGAGGGTCAAAAAGACGGCAACAGATTTATTAAACGATTCTTTAAGGTATTGATCATTTGAATTGGCAATCTTATCCAGGCCGACTTTGCCTATGAGTCTGTCAAAATGGCCTCCAATGGCAGCGAAGCAGCATAACAATAATAACAGAATAATAACAATTCGTTTCCACATGTTTGTAGCCTTTCTATCCCGGAGCGAGTAAATTAATTTTTACGAAACCATCAACATTGATCCAGAACCTTTTGAACGTTGCGAAAATATTACTGCTCTTTTAAGTTCTCTTCAACGGCATTCTGCCTATCTTCTTCTATATTTTT
>JAZFVY010000288.1:0-5217 GCA_036447975.1 Desulfobacterales bacterium | reverse complement strand
GGTGGTATAATGGAAATCATAATAATGATAGCATAACTGGCAATGATCATCGTAATGGTCACAAGTGCCTGGAAATATTTTGTTAATCGAGGGAAATAAGATAAAAGTATAACAACCAGAAAACTGGGCAGCACAATTGTAAAACGGATAAACCACAACTTATCCTTTACTTCCGGAACCAATTGAGCATCCAATATACTAAAAAATCCGTATAGAAAAATTCCGGCTAAAAGTGAAATTCTAATCAATATCATGGAATTTTTATAATAATCGCCAAGAAATTTCTCTTCAAGATCCCCTGGGAATGCTAAAGTTATCGGATTCAAATCCATCTCATAAAGGCCGGTTGAAGTTGCCGGTTTTATATAATCTTTAAAGTTTTTCATCACCATTGCCCCTGTAATAGATTTCCTTTGCAAAACAGAATGATATATCTATTTCAAATAGAAAGAAATAAATCAACACCATTTTTTAGGGATAGGAGTACACTTTCAATTGCTGAACTTCCTTACGCTGCACTCGGCTTCAGCATAGTTAGTGTCCATCCAGAAATAGTAGATTTTGGTTCAAGACAAGGCCGCAGGATTTTTTCGACCGCAGGCGTAGTGCGCCTACGTCGAGGATCGAAAAAATCCGAGAACGCATTATTGGGCCGAAAGATGCTGTTTCTGGATGGACACTAGTTAGCCAGCATTTCTGACAACGTAACATTACCAAATTAAAGAACTATATGTCAAATTGTGCAATAAAAGAAACAACGAAAAGGCGTGTTTACAGGACGATTTGCTCCAAATCTATCAAGCCAATCTTGGGGAAAGTGTGTAGATATAATCAGAAGGCCCTGAATTAATGGGCTTTATTGCTTATCTATCATTTTGCTTATTATGTTTTCTTAGAAAAATATCAAGAGCTTCTATCACAACACCGGTGATACTGGTGTCGTTCTCTGATGCGAAGTTCCTCACCCTTTTGGTAAGGATAGCGGGTATACGAATATGGAGGTCTTCGGTTTTTTCTTTATGGTTTTCTTCTGTCATTGATTGAGCCATCCAATACCGAAAGAAAAGGCAGAGCCGCTTGACCCTGCCTTTTTCATATTGAGACTCTCTTATATCTGTTCAAATGCTTCATACTGGTCGGTTGAACCATTCCCTGATTTAATGGGAAATAGTCCGAATCCGTATGATATGTGCTAGCCACATTTGTAGCACATGCCAACGGTCAATCTATCCGATCATTTTATATGAGGACTTTCATTAATGACATTTATAAGATGCCACCTCAAACTCCCTTGTTAAGTATAACCTCTGGAAGCTCTTGGCTGTCACATGGTTTTTAAATAGGTGTTGAAGTTGGGTGGCATTCTAATTGTACTAATGCGTAATGAAATCAAAGAGCAGTCCCAAGCTTATACTATTTAATGCAGGGATCATGCCAAATTCTTTCGAAAATTTATTGCCAAAAATTCTGGATAGTTATCTCATCAACAATAGTAGCAAACCCGAATATTATGAAAAATACTTACTACTTTCTATGAGTTTTATTTCACATTATGAAGTATTTTACATAATTTATTAAGGCTACACGGAAAAGCCCCCCAACTTGGTTTCAAGGTATTCTACTATGCCGTCACGGCCGCCTTCGCGTCCCATACCGCTTTCCTTCATTCCGCCGAAAGGGGCCGCGGCTGCCGTTGGGTTTATGTCGTTAATGCCGATAATGCCGAAGCGCAGGCCTTCGAACATGCGCATGGCGCGGGAAAGATTGTGGGTGTATACATAGGCGGCCAGACCGTAGTGTGTGTCATTGGCCATGGTCAGAACCTCTTCTTCGGTATCAAAGGTGATAATGGGAGCCACCGGTCCAAAGGTCTCTTCGCGGTAGATCAACATTTCCGGCGTAACATCGATGAGGACCGTAGGAGCATAAAAGTAGCCCTTGTCAAGATTGTCATCCAACAGACGACGACCGCCGCAAACCAGTATTGCACCATTATCCAAAGCATTTGATACTTGCCGTTCCACCTTTTGCAGGGCCGCAGAGTCCACCAGCGGTCCTATGCTGATGCCATCCTCGAAGCCGCTGCCGGCACGCATACGGGACACACGTTTTTTGAATTCATCGACAAACTGATCGACGATACTGCGATGAACAAATATCCGGTTAGGACTGATACAGGCCTGCCCGGTGTTTAAATATTTGACAAGCACGGCACCCTTGGCGGCATATATTGGATCGGAATCTTCAAAAACAATAAACGGCGCATGGCCGCCAAGCTCCAGGGATACACGTTTTACTTGATTTGCTGCTCCTTTTGCCAGGATCTTGCCGACTTCGGTCGAACCGGTGAAGGTAATCTTTCGAACCAGGGGATTGGTGACAAAGGTTTCACCGATTGGTACCGGATTCAAGGCGGTGACGAGGTTGACGACTCCGGCGGGGATTCCTGCTTGCTCGAGTATTTTGAAAACTTCAATTGCACAAAGAGGCGTGGCTTCCGCCGGTTTCAGGACAATGGTACAGCCAGCGGCCAGGGCAGGGGCCACCTTTCTGGTTACCATAGACATTGGATAGTTCCAAGGAGTAATGGCTGCCACCACTCCAACTGGCTGATGAAGGACCATGAAACGCTGATCGGAACGGGGCGCCGGTATAATTTCACCGTAGACCCGTTTGGCTTCTTCTGCGTACCAGAGCAGGAAATCCGCACCATATTGAACTTCACCCCGGGATGCTTTTATGGGCTTACCCTGTTCTTCTGTCATCACACGCGCCAGGTGTTCCTTGTGCTCCATCATCAGCTGATAGGCCTTGAAAAGATATTTCGAACGCTGATAGGCGGTGAGGCCCGACCAAGGGCCGAAGGCCCGCTGTGCAGCCTCTATTGCCCGTTGTGAATCGTAGCGATCTCCATCTGCAACTTCCCCGATCTTTTCGCCATTCGATGGGTTGAAAACGTCAAAGAAGGCACCGTTATTTGCACTGATCCACTGACCGTCGATGAACATCTTGTGTATGTTGCCATGTGATTTCATATTTACTCCATAACCAAGGATTTAGTCTTAAGAATCATAATAAATTATACGGAATCGTCAAGGATAAACGCGCCTGTTGCACCCTATATGTAAAAATAATTATTCTGCCCTTTTAATACTGATTTTTTATATGATTAAGATAATATTGAAAATATTGAAATGAGCTAACTTGCGCCCGAGGGGTTATTGATATATAGCATTCCCGAATATTGTCCCATTAACCTTCCATTCTGATTTTCCCGTTTATTAGATCACCTCAAATTGTGTGAAATCTTACATAAAATTGTGAAATAAATTTCACAATACCTATATACTTTTTTACTCGGCATTATAGCATTGATCCGGCTTCAGTACATATAACTATCTTATATAATAGTGTATAGGTTAATATCGCCATAGTTGGCCTGCTTTTTGCTTAACTTCTGTATTAATGCCACGTTGTGGCATTAATACAGTTAATAAAACGGTTGAGAAAAAGGTGCTCCTGACCTTTTAAATATCCTTAGAGGAGAAAATTAATAATGGATAGTAAAAACATCGGTTTTATTTCAACTCGTTTTGCCGGTACTGACGGTGTCTCTTTGGAAGCAAGTAAATGGGCGCAAGTTTTCGAAGAAAATGGCAACCACTGCTTCTGGTTCGCGGGAAAACTGGATCGAGATCCGGAAAAGAGTTATCTGGCCCCTGAGGCCCATTTTCAACATGCTCAAAATCAATGGATCAATGAGAAGGTCTTTTGTGGCAAAAGACGAAAACCGTCTGTAACTGAAGCAATTCATGACTTAAGATCACTATTGAAAGTTCAACTCCATTGGTTCATCGATCAGTTCAAAATTGACCTTTTGATTATCGAGAACGCACTTACCATTCCGATGCACATTCCTTTGGGTCTGTCGTTGACCGAAGTAATTGCGGAAACAGAGATCCCCACCATTGCTCATCATCATGATTTCTGCTGGGAAAGATCCCGGTATTTAGTTAACGGCGTGAATGACTATCTGCAAATGGCCTTTCCTCCTAAGTTACCTAATATAATGCATGTGGTCATCAATTCAGAAGCCCAGGAACAACTGGCTTTACGTACCGGCATTTCATCTATCATCATCCCTAATGTTTTAGACTTTGATAATCCACCGCTTGTGAATGAAAAAAAGGCTAAAGCCTTCCGGGAATCCATTGGTTTAAAACCTGAAGATAAAATGATTTTACAACCCACTCGTATTATTAGCCGAAAAGGTATTGAGCACACCATAGACTTGGTGAAGGAGTTGGATGATCCTTGTTATAAACTGGTTATTTCTCATGAAACCGGCGATGAGGGATTTGAATACGCTGAGTGGTTGAAATCATATGCATTCGAGCGCCAGGTAGATCTTCGCATTGTAAAGACAAAAATTAATAGCCCCTGGATCAATAATGGGAAATATCAAACGGAATATTCTCTATGGGATATTTATCCTAACGCTGAATTTATTTCCTATCCCAGTCTTTATGAAGGGTTTGGCAATGCCTTGCTTGAAGCTATCTACTTTGAAAAACCATTATTGGTCAATCGGTATCCCATCTTTGTTAGGGATATAGAACCAAAGGGTTTTAATCTGGCTGTCATGGATGGATTTTTATCTAAGAAAACAGTTCAAAACGTGAAAGAAATTCTTGAATCGCCGACACGACGAGAAAAAATGGTAAATCTTAACTATGAAGTTGCTTCACGTCACTATTCATATTCCGTGCTGCGAAACCAAATCAGTACCATAATGAATGATTTCTTTAGTGAGTACGAGCAGCGACATTCCAACAAGTTGTCGGGTCGACATAATATCGTATATTTAAAAACAGATCCTTCTCCGGTTAACTCTGATTCATCATACGACGAGCACAAAAGATATATGGCCAAGCAAAGTTAATGTATTGTATTGAAATAGGCGATAATATTCAACGAATTTAGTATTTAAGATTAATATAAGATTTATTTTTACTGCAAAGATTAAATTGGTGAGCAATCATGTTCAAAATATTTCTGTTCATTACGGTAATAGCGGCCATTGTTTGTCTGTGTTTTGCTGTAGCTTGCTTATTTGCTGCATATCATGAAAACGAATTGCCGGATATTGAAGATGTTGAGGTCGGTGAAATTATTACATCGGAATCACAAAAAGCATAACTTTTGCGATTATATTAG
>JAZFVY010000287.1:0-3914 GCA_036447975.1 Desulfobacterales bacterium | reverse complement strand
TCCTTCGGTTAAAGTAAACCACTTGAATAAAAAATTAGGTTCCTGGACTTATATTGTTTCCAAGTGGGAAAACAACAAATTTATAACTGATCCTGAAGAGTTTTTTATAAAAGAAAAAGTTGAATAGGATTCAGCAGCAGGAACAAAATGAGAGTTTTGAAATAGAATATTGATGAACTCGTAAAAAGTCCGATTTGGACGGTTTCGTAAAAAGTTTAAATTCAAGGCGTGCAAATTTTGTAATCATGAGGCGTACTTATCGTACGTTGAATGATTACGAAATGCAGCACAACGCAGAAGTTGGACTTTTTACGAAACCGTCAATATTATCCTACTTCAAAACGGACTTGTTCGGGACCCCGCAGAAACGCAACAATTATACCTATCGCCGCAACCAGACCCCCGGCAAGCATGGCATACCGAAAGGCGCCCATAAAAATTGGTTCCAGTTCCGGCTTATAAACCTTCAGGCTGTGCCCCCCGCTTAAAGCGCTAAACATACTGCTAAAGATAAGCTCGGCCAAAGCAACGCCCATGACCATACCCAGATTGCGAGCTGTAGCTACAGTGCCGGCAGCGACCCCCCTGCGCTCGGAAAAAACAGCGCTCATAACCGCGGAACTGTTGGGTGAAGCAAAAATTGCGGTGCCGATTCCCACCAGCGCCAGACGCCAGACAATGGGAAGGGCGGAATTAGAAGGAGAAAGTCGGGACAGAAATAAAAGTCCGGCCGTTATCACAATCATCCCCATAGTGCAGAGCAGGCGCGAGCCGATCCGGTCCGATAAGGCTCCGGAAAGCGGACTCACAAAAAAAAGAAAAACAAACGGCGTTACCATAATATACCCTGCTTTATCCATGGAAAATCCTGATGGATGCACCAAATAAAACGGCATAAGGAAAATCATTGCAAAAAGGCTAACAAATAGAATCATGCCCGAAAGGCTCGGCAAAATAAAAAGGCGAATTTTCAAAAGCGAGGGGTCGAATATTGGATGGTTTATTCGCTTCTCAACCCGAAGAAACCAAACTCCGCTTAAAACCGAAACGCCCATAAAAAGCAAAATACGTGTAGAGTAAAATCCCCAGTCATATATATGTGTCATAGTGATGAGGAGAGCGCTGAAGCATATAGCCAGCAACACAGCCCCTGCCCAATCAAAGGGCTCGGCCCGGGCAATGTCCCCTTTCCCGCCTTTCAAAATCGCGGCGGCAATGACCGTCGTTACAATACCTATGGGGATGTTGATGTAAAAAATAACACGCCATGAAAAATAGTTCAGAATCAATCCCCCAAGGGCCGGTCCCATGGTCAATCCGGCGGCAACAACGGTACCGACCATTCCAAGGGCTTTGCCCCTTTCCGATACATTAAAAATGTCTACCACCAGTGCGGGAGAACAGGCCATTATCATGGCTGCTCCGATTCCCTGGAAGGAGCGGGCTGCAATGAGCCAGATAGCACTTCTGGCCACTCCACAGAAAAGAGATCCCAGGGAAAAGATTAAAAATCCCCGACAATAGACCCATCGCCTTCCCTTGATGTCGCTTAGGCGACCGAAGGTCAGCAAAAGAGATGAAACGGTCAGAAGGTAGATCATCATAACCCATCCCACAGTGGAAAGAGGTACCTGCAAGTCTTTCATTATTACAGGCAGGGCGATATTCACAATACTGCCGTCCAGAGACGACATAAAGACGCCGATACCCACCAAAGAGAAGACAAGCCATTTATTTGGATAGGAATCGAGTTGTTTCACTAAATGTCCCTGCAAACTGCGCTAATTTTTTGCCTGAAGCATTGCCCTTGCAAGCTTTAGATCTTCCCTGCTAGTGATTTTAATATTGCTTTTGCTGCCTTTTATCATTTTTACGCTTACTCCCAGCCGCTCCACAAGCAATGCATCGTCGGTGCCACTGTATCCATCCCGCCGTGCCTTTTCATGGGCTTTTATGATTAGATGGTATTGAAACGCCTGAGGGGTCTGGGCCAGCCAAACGGCATCTCTGGCAAGTGTTTTCTCAATAGTGCCAGATTTTCCAACACGCTTCATAGTATCGCTGGCCGGCACGCCAAGAATACAGGCCCCTGTTTCTTTTGCGCCGATGATACAGGCTGACAGTTGTTCGGAACGAATAAATGGGCGTACACCATCATGGATTACAACCGTATCTGTTTTATCATCTAACGCTTGAAGTCCGTTATATACGGAATCCTGGCGCTTTGCCCCGCCATGAACAAGATTAACCTTCTTTTGAAGCTTTAGGAGTGGAAGTATATTCTTTTGACAATAATCTAAATCTTCTTTGGGAATTACAAGAAAAATACTGTCAATTTTATCACATTCATCAAACGCCATAAGGGAATAAGCCAGAATCGGGCGCCCCTCAAGGTCCAGGTACTGCTTGCGTACGGTGTCATTCATCCTCACGCCTTTACCGGCGGCAACAATAATCGCAGAAACCATAATTGTAAATCATGAGTTGTCGGTTAAGAGTTGTTGTTTTGGAACAATAACCATTTGTGGATGGAAACTATCTTAGGTAATTCAACTCATTAGGCAGCGGAATACCCTTGCCCATTGTATCTTCACCGTAATTTACACTTGCAAGAATTTCAATATCCTTTAACGCCCGGGCATCACCCTCAAAGGTAACCTTTGTGATGTTTTCTTTCTGAATCTTACCCCCTGCCCACTGGATATCAAGAACACTGCTGGCATCAAACCTGTCTTTACCGACACACAGCTCCACCTGACCCCCGTAATGCTGGACGGTCTTGGCCACTAAAAGGCTGGGTCTGCTGTGAAAACCAAGCTTTACAGGAACGCCTACCGTAATGGATGTACGCTCGATGTTCTCATTCAGAATCTCCTTGGCCAATTCATTACCGGTTGTTAAAAAGTGGCAGACATAGTAGAGACCATAGTTAATAGTGCGATCAAGAAGCTCTTCAGGATTAATCAAAGAGGACAATCGGTCCTGAACCTTTTTGTATATATTCTTGTATCCTGCTTCGTGAAGGTGGCGTTCATAAAAATGTAAAAGCCTTCCAATCATTTGAAGTAGATGAAATACAACTGAGAAAAAGCCGCGGAGATCTTTGAGTTTCCGGTTGCCGAACCTGTATCCTCCGTGAATTACATATGTATCAAAGGAAGACTGAAGATTGTGCACCAGCATTTCAAATCGCCTCATCTCCACCTCGTTGACCTTACTCGGAACTATTTCCAGTATCTCTTTCAATTCATAGGGTTCATAAAATCCGAGTGGCTCAAAATTAGCTGCGATACTTAAAAATTCACTGGCGATATTAACGATATTTTTCTTCTGAAGATCCTTGTCTGTATCATCAATATCATAATCGAGGATTTCACTTGTTATAATGCCCGGAAAGTCATCCATATCATAACTCTCGTCAGGTATAGGTATATTAAGTCGTCGGGACTCATCAAGTATAGCCGGGGCCAATTTCTTCAACGTCTTTCTCAAAAAATAAAGTGTTGCAGTCCCTTCCTTTTCAAAAGCCTTAATATCTTCAAGACCATAGAAGCCAACACGATTTAAGATATGTGTTTGTGAATAGCCACCAAGGCTCAAATGCCTGATAGCAGCTGTAAGCTCCCTGTAAAAAAACCAGTCCTTGTTGTTTTTTGCACCGTGAAAATCGAGAAAGTCTTCAAGAACCTGGGATGTGCCTATCAGCTTTGAAAAGAGCTTCTTTGTAAAAAGATACTTGGGTGAAGTAAAGTTTGAAATGTAGGTACAACACTTCAGGTAGTCATGAGAAAATATCCTGACCTTTTCGGCAAAAGAGATGTCGCAAACAGTTTTTTGAAATTCCATTGTTTACATCATGTCCTTCTGAGTTTCGGAAACGGCCCTGTCGAGCTTCTTTTTGAGACCGGCCGGCA
>JAZFVY010000286.1:0-6211 GCA_036447975.1 Desulfobacterales bacterium | reverse complement strand
ATTAAAGATTATTGTAAACCGTGCCTCAAAGCGATCTTTTCAAACATCCTCACAAGCCCAGTACCAAGTGCATAAATGGATTCAATATTGAGATTATCTTCTGCTGCTGAATCGAAAAAAATATTGAGGCTTGATTCGAGTCCGTCTTCTGGCTTCCAGTAGCAAATCAGGATTGGCACTTTTGGCAGTGGATGCAAAACAAGTGAAATATCAGAGGCGTAATGATTTTCCACTTGTCTTCCGTTGAAAATGTGAATCATGTCCTCAAATAGATCCGTATAAGTATCAGCAACAATTTTTAAGGGTTTTTCACACCTCTGTCCAAAAAGCCGATACCACATTTTTCCGCCTTGCAGTTCCCTGAATGGAACCCATTTTCCTGAAACAGACCTACCTGCACTACCTATTATATAGTTGAGTGCTGGAATCGCTACCCATGGATGGATGTGGATGTCCGATGAAAGGTTCCCCTTTGAATCAACACTAAAGTCCTTGCCGAAAATTTTGATCGTCAATTTATCGTCAGAAAACTTAGCCCCCAATCTCTGAGCTGATGAAGAAATATCTATCGATGCAATTTTCCTTTTCAACTGCTCCACTGATTTGTCCATGTCCTGTTCAATGGTAGTCCGCTTTCCGGTTTGCCCTTCAAATCGCTCAATTATATCGCTTTCTAGGATAGGGCATTCATCGAGCTTCTTTTGACCTTTGAACACTGAGGCAGCAAAGGCTAAGCATGTCGCTTCGTTACATTTCATGCAATTTGATTTGTCGAGTAACTTGAAGATTTCCATAGTATTATTCAGTTGGGACATGGGACCTTTCTCCTTTTTCCCAGCTATAATGGATGACAATAAAAATTAGAATAAATAATATCGCAATCAATGCCTCTATTCTACGTAGAACAAATCTTAAACACATTTGATGCGGGTTCGCACCGCACAATTGCTGCATTTACTTCTATTTTTCAATGGATTGAATGCGACCTTTCAAGTCGTGTCAATCCTTATGGCTTCGATGGTCTTTGATATCACACTTATGTCTGTGCGGTGTGTCCACCCAACAGATTTCCAGAACGCAATGCCACCGGCATTGTTATTGAAAATGAAGATATGGCATTTCTGGATGCCCTCATTCCCAAGGACTTGAAGGCATCTCTCTGCCAGTTGCCTACCGATACCTTGCCGACGGCAGTCAGGGTGGACTGCAAGATGGTGGATGTATCCCCCGTCTGCCGTCATGTCCGCCAAGCACGGTGCCTATTACACGACCGTCGGACGTGGCAACGAAGCTCATCCCAGGATTGCGATCCAGATATGACTGGATGTTCTCCCTTGAATCGGCATCGCTCAGGCCAACACCTTCGCACTGTTGCCAAAGATAAAGGATGTCGTCATACGACACGATCGAGAGCTGTGAAATGGTTACATTCATTTCTTTCCCATCGAACGCAAAGCTCAGTCGCAAATATGAGTTTTTTTCTCTTAAAACGTCCTTTTCGGGGGTAAAATCACTATTGTAAGCAGCCTGTGCTTCACGAAAACGATATGCACCCCTCGACTCTCCAACCTTACGGCTCTTCGCCCGACCCTCATTCACACAGATCAACTTACTCGTTGTGTTCGGTAGTACTGAAAGTGTAAGAAGCGACGACGTTTTTATCATTGAATCGAATTACCAGGTCCTTCGCTTTCTTCTCAACAAACAGACCGTAACTATAGTTACCGTAAGTCCATGTGCGCTGGCCGTCTTCAATACCAATTCGCCATGGAGATCCGAACATAGTGCGTATCTCATTTTGGGTGGTCATTCCTATCTCGATTTCAGAGACTTTGCTGGCAGGAAAGTCTTTGCCTATTGTGGCACAACCTGAAAAGAACAGGATGAGTATTGCCGATAGACCCAGCAAAATAACGAGCGATTGAATACGATAACCAAATGCAGATGATTTATGTGGACCGTTAGTGTTCATTTTATTCCTCCTTCTAAATCCCGCTATGGCGGTAAATACGACCTTTCAGGTCGTGTCAATACTTATAGCATTAAATAATTTAAAGAGAATAACAATACCTTCATATCTTACAGGATGGGTCTCATTTTCATTTATCAGTTAATAGTTAAAATATGATTATCAGCCCTAACATATTGATACCATCTTGAGGAGACTAGATGACTATATCTTGTCTAATCATGATGCGTGAAAAGGATATACAATGGTTTAGATAAGACAGAACATACTAAACTAAATATTAGTAATTTGATCGTAATTTTAACCCCATTTAGCCAAGCGGAAAAAACCTTTTTCATGTCTTATATTTCCGCGAGCATAACGCCGCTAATCAGTCACGCGGCTTTTTGCGTCGGCTGAATTAGCTGGTTAGCCGATTACGAAGAGCGCTGCAGAGTTGCGGTGACAACGCCAGCGCCGATAAGTGCACTTCCACCGCAGCGATTGAACCAGCGACGCACTTTTGCATTCTGCATCGTATCACGGAGCTGACCGGCAAAAAGAGCGTATAGTGTCGCGTTTAAAGCCGCAAGAAAAAGAAACGTTGCCCCCAAAACCAGAAATTGTGGAAATGTTTCACTCTGAGCGCTGACAAACTGTGGCAGAAATGCGATAAAGAAAGCTATGCTTTTAGGGTTCAATGCAGTCACGATGTAGGCACTTTTGAATAGTGACTGCTCTGAAGTTCTTGTCTCCGAAAGCCTGATTTCGTGTTTTTCTGGATTTGATCGCCAGAGCTTGATGCCAAGGTATATGAGATAAAGGGCTCCGATCCATTTAAGCACAGAAAAGAGCGCTGCCGAGGACGATAGGATCGCTCCAAGCCCCAGAAGGGAAAGTGTCATTGCCGTAAAATCACCAAGTGTTACACCGACAACAAGCGGTAATACAGCTCTACGACCATGTGCTATCGCCTGACTTATGACCAAAATGATTGTCGGGCCCGGTATTATCACCAAAACCATTGCCGCGAGAACAAAAGCTACCCAGATTTCTATGCTCACAAAATCCTCCAAAACACTGCTAACGTCTGCGGATAACCAGCAGACCTGATACATCTCAATCCTGCACAGACCTTAACAAAAAGCGCCCGAGTTTCTTCCCGTCTGGTTCATCTGCTTTGTTAGGGCTTAGCCCTCATTGTCTTCTTCCCCACTAATAAGCTCTGCAACCAGGCTTGCCGCCCTTCCGGTGAACTGACTGCACTTCTCCATCATTCCTTTCTCGACAAAAGCCTGACGCTCCTCTTCCTTGCTTAGATCACAGCCTGTAAGTTCAAAACAATTGATTGACATGTATTCCTTCTCAAAGGCCTGCAAAAATTGCTGAACCTTCTCATAGACAGTTTCATAGGGCTGTTCAGCATTATCACGACCATATAGAACACCAAGTGCCATAATACCGCCCGTAACAGCACCGCACATACCACGAGTCCGTGCAATACCGCCACAGAATCCAGTAGCGATACGAGGGATTAGTGGAGAAATAACGCCTGCTTCATCAGATACTGTAGTTAGCACGCTTTCAGCACAGAACAAACCATCTGTGCCGAACATCTTTTTTGCCTTTTCCTCAACAAGTTTTGTATCCATGACCACCTCCTTATCTGCGAACTCAAGACGTTGATTGAAATTCAGAGTTTTGGAGTTACCGGAGAGTGGGGGAAACGCGCTGACAGCCACCGCCCACTGCACCCGATTGTTAGACATCATTTACTACATTACCAATTGATTTATTAGCATAATTCTTTTGTAAGAACTATAAAGCAAAGACTAATAATGAGATAAGCTATTTTCGCTCTTTAACATGTGCTTTAAAGCTCAGAAACTTCGGATTACATTATTTTAGATTCACCTATCCCTGTTCAAACTACATAAAAGAGCACTGTAAAATAGTGACTGAGGCTACCTGCCAACACGAACAAATGCCAGATACCATGAAAATGGCGCACCCTCTCATCCAACGCGTAAAAAACCACGCCAATGGTATAAAATACTCCACCCAATAGGAGCCAAGCGAAACCCATTAGAGGTAAAGCCCGCAACAAGGGTTTGAGCGCTATCAGAATGAACCAGCCCATGAAGATATAAATGATCAGTGGTAGAACTCGCTGCCCTTTTTGAGGTAACGAATCCAGCACAATCCCCAGAATTGCCAGGCACCAAATAGCACCAAATATTGACCAACCCAAACCACCACGAAGGGTTATCAGAGAAAAAGGAGTGTAAGTGCCGGCAATTAAAAGATAAATTGAGAGATGATCAAATTTGCGAAAAACCTTTTTTGCCTTCCCATGCGAGCTGTGATAAAGCGCTGAAAAAGTATAAAGTAATAACAGAGTGGTTCCATATATGCTGAAGCTTACTATCTTCCACGGATCACCCTGACGCGTAGCCAGTACAACCAGTAACATCAAACCGACAAGTGCTAACGCTGCACCAATCAGATGGCTAATACTGTTAAACCATTCCCCTTTATACATCGTTATCACACTTTTATAGTATACTCAGTTCTTGTTCAATCTTCATATTATTACCTCTTTAATTTTTCAGCTTATGATGTTTAACGAAAAGCTGAGGGGTATTCAGAGTCACGCAGCCTTTGATAAAGGTATTAAACACACTTTAACGCAAATCCTTTATCTGCACAACCCTTAGCATCCCTCTCCAGCGATTTGTTATATGCTTACTTCCTCAAATCTATTCAATTCCACATTCTTGAGGGCCGACAGCGGGTCAAAAATCCGGCCGTTCATTGCTATATACACACCAGGCTGAAGAATTTGGGCAGCGGTGATGGCACAACCTATGTTTAATACGGCATCGCTATCACGAAACCGTGCCGGATACATAGACCCCGTCAAAACAATTGTTTTCCCCTCCACGTCCTGAAGGGTTTTGGCCGTCTCAATCATGGTATCAGTTCCATGGGTAATGACGATATGATCTTCTGGGCTGGATTCGACGGTTTGCCGGATTAGCTTGCGGTCCTGTTCGGTAAGATCGAGGCTGTCCTTACGAAGAATAGACTCGACTTCATATTCAATCACAACATTGGCCCTTTCGAGGACTCCTCCAGCCTGCGGATCTCCCACCTGATAGTCACTCTTCTTGTCGAAGTAAACTTTATCTATTGTACCACCAGTTGTGTAAATCTTAAGTCGCACGACTTTCCTCCACTAGAGAAATATAATGCCCGAGTTGACGGGCAAATTTTAGCCGGATAAATAGTACCGTATTTAGAACAAAGAAAAACTTTCATTAGGTTTTAATACATTTGAAAGTGCCCCAGCTTTTGGCATCTGCTCGATCATTTTGTTCTACGTCGCTATATTTAACAAATCCTTCGGATTATTGATCACAAAATCAGGGGCTTCTTGCTCCAAGAGTTCGCGCTCCTGAAATCCCCAGGTCACTGCCACGGTTCTGACTCCAGCAAGCTTGCCTTGCCTCACATCACTAATAGCATCGCCAACCATGAGGCTATTTTGGAGGTCGCTCTGAAACTCCCTGCGAGATTGTTCGATTCGCTCCGCCTTGGTTGATCCGAGGTCACCGCCCAGTACCCTCGAGATCGCCTTATCAAGTCCAAATTCCTCAAGCGTATTAGACACGATGTTACTCTGATTAGAGGTTATGACAACAAGCGTATTTTTCTGAGCAAGTTCTATTAATACTGGAACGATATCTGGAAAGACTTTGACGTCCCAATTTTCTTTCTGAAGTTTGAAGATTTCATTTGCATATCCCGAAGCCAGGTCTTCGGGAAGACCGATCAGTTTACCCAGATCGTAGATCGTAAGGTTCTCGATTGTACGAAAGTCATCCCTTGTCGGAGCCCGCCCAACACCCAATGACTGTTGAGCCCGCACGGATAGATCCAGCAACTGGTCAAACGAGTCAACTATCACTCCATCGTAATCGAAATTTATAAGCATTGACCTAATTTCCTTAAAGCATAGAACGCTGCGGTTCACCTGGCGAAGGAGGTCCCTAAAACCTGGTTAAAATCGAAAATGTGATTTAAACACAAACGCTTTCTGAGCGGCTCGGCCCCTGCGATCAGGTGCAACCGTCTTGTTGGACGAAGCCGCTACGCGGCAAGCAAAAACGCCCCGAATTCATATAAATATTGTAACCTCCTGCCTTTTTGCAATAAAAAGAAGATGCACTGTCAATATCGACAGTAAACACTAACCCTTAC
>JAZFVY010000285.1:0-10718 GCA_036447975.1 Desulfobacterales bacterium | reverse complement strand
TAGAAACATCCAAAGAGGTCATTAATATGATTGCCGGCAGTACATTTGCCAATCTTGATGATCAGGCTGTTTTTGACCTGAATATTCCTGAAAATATCCTTTTTGAACAGGCTGTACATTTTTCCGGGACAGAAGATGATATTTTCTTGCAAATTATTACGCCGGACAATTATTTTGTGCTTAAGATGGTTATTGGCTGAGGTACGCGATGAAGAAAAACATAAGAGTTCTGGTTGTCGATGACTCGGCCATTGTTCGAAAGATATTAACTGAAGAATTATCTCACGAAAGAGGAATTGAGGTTGTGGGTACAGCCCCGGATCCTTATGTTGCCAGGGATAAGATTGTGCGGTTAAAGCCGGATGTGGTTACCCTGGATTTGGAAATGCCCCGCATGGATGGTCTGGCCTTTCTCAAAAGACTGATGAAACATTATCCCCTTCCAGTCATCATCGTCAGTTCTCTCACAAAGAAAGGCGGAAGACTGGCCCTGGAGGCTATGGAGAGTGGTGCTGTGGAAGTCCTGTCAAAACCGGGCTCGGCATATTCGGTGGGAGAGATGATGCAGCAGCTTGCAGACAAAATACGGGCTGCAGCCAGAGCCCGGGTGGTTCAATCCGTGGATGAACTCAATGGTGATGAACCGGTTAATATTGCCGGCCATTTGCTCAGCGAAACCACAGACAAGGTTATTGCCATAGGCGCCTCCACCGGAGGAACCGAAGCACTGAAGAAGGTTTTGTCCCAATTTCCCACAACGATTCCCGGCATCGTTGTGGTACAGCACATGCCCCCGGAGTTTACAACCGCCTTTTCGGAAAGATTAAACCAATTGAGCAAGATCGAAGTAAAGGAGGCACAAGATGGTGATTCAGTAAATCCCGGGAGGGCACTGATCGCCCCCGGAAATTACCACATGCTGCTTCGGCGCAGCGGTGCCCGATACTATGTGTCCGTGAAGAACGGACCGCTGGTAAACCGCCATCGGCCATCGGTGGACGTGCTATTTCAATCCATTTCAAAATATGCAGGTGCCAATGCCGTAGGTGTTATTATGACCGGAATGGGGTCGGATGGGGCTCGAGGCTTGCTGAAAATACGACAGGCCGGGGCCAAAACCATCGGCCAGAATGAAGCGTCCTGTGTGGTGTTCGGTATGCCAAAGGAGGCAGCTAATATAGACGCGGTTGAGAAACTGGTTCCTCTGAATCGTATTCCCCATGAAATTATTAAGGCGTTTTAATTTTTTATAGTACAGATTCATTTGAAATCATTGATGTCAATATATGAGGTTTGGAAATAATGATCTCCACCGAGTTATCAGACAGCAATTTCAGGCGTTTCAGCCAATTGGTTTACGAGAATTGTGGAATCAACCTTCATGACGGTAAAAAAGAGCTTGTCCGTGCCCGTTTGGGCAAACGGCTGCGTGCAACAGGTTGTAAAAACTTTAATACCTACTTCAAGCTCTTAAACGAAGATGCTAAGGGGTGGGAACTGGTGCATATGCTGGACGCCATTTCCACCAACCAGACTTTTTTTTTCAGGGAGGAAAAGCATTTTGAGTTTTTAAAGGAAAAAGTGTTTCCGTCTTATAAGGCATTGCTTCCCAAAAGGCTGAGATTGTGGAGTGCAGGATGTTCCAGCGGAGAGGAGCCCTATTCCCTGGCCCTGTGGCTCACGGAGCATTTTGAACAAATCGATTCGTTCGATGTGAAGATTATGGCCACCGATATCTCCACGAAAGTATTGGCTAAGGCTGAAAGAGGGGTTTACCCTAAAAAGCAGCTTTCCAAGATTCCGAAACATCAGCTCAGAAAGTATTTTCAGCGGGGTGTCGGAAGACAGGAGGGTTTTTTAAGAGTGAAACAGCCGTTGAAAGATATGGTCGAATTTCAGCGGCATAATCTGATGGGTCCGTTTGAGCATGAAAACAGTTTTCATCTTATTTTTTGTCGAAACGTAATGATCTACTTTAAAAGAGAGACCCGGGAATCGCTGATCGATAAATTTTACAGTTGCCTTGAAGTTGGCGGATATTTTCTGATTGGGCATGCCGAGAGTCTCACCGGAATCAAGCACCGGTTTAAGTACGTCCAGCCGAGTGTGTATAAAAAGTAAAGAGAGGAGAAGTCTATAACAAACTTAAAGAGATCAATCCTGATATAAAGGTTCTTCTTTCAAGTGGATATAGTCTCAATGGACCGGCGGGATGGATCGGCGCATTAAATTGTGAAGTTATTCTTAAACGAGCCCTTAGTCAAATTCAACGGCATGTTGGACTTTCCTTTCAGAGAAAGACATAATTTGATAGCTGCCCCAAAAATTCCCACCTTCATATCTATTTTTAAACTTTCAGATAGATGGCGTTATCCACGACTTCTGGTTGACGATTTTGTTTCCGAATCAATCAAATTTCGGGGCTTTAATTTTCATCCTTCAAGGCAGTAACCGATCACCAAGACTATTTGAGAGCAACCGCAAGATATGGGATTTCCCAACCTCAGCCCAGGTCTGTTAGTGAGAGTATAACCGTCTGAGATACGCATTACGTATCATTGGGTGTAAAGGATTTTATGACGCTGACCTAAATTGCATTTATCGCCGGCTATGTCTGCTCGACTACGTATTGTTTACTGAAATTCCATGAAGATAAAATGATAAAGTATAACAGGCGAAGTGTTCAATGTAAGAATGCAGTCTTAAAATGTTGAATCTTCTACTTGTTTAGCAATTTCTTCATTGAGACAAAAAGTTCATTTTTTAAATCGCTCCCGGTCCGGTATTTATCATTTTGGGCCCAATCATCAGTCAATTGATGCATCCAATATTTTGGCTTAGGGGGCATGTCAGTCCAGTCAGTATATGGTTCATAAAATAGATAAATATCCCACGCGACGTTCCCAGTCCACTCTACGCTATTGCAGATCATTCTGCCCACCGTTTTCTTTTTATCGTAAAAATGCTGGATTCTGTTGTCGCTTAAAAACTTTACAGATGGGATCGCTGCGTCAAAGGTATCTTTATCAAGAATAGGAATCCATATGATTGAAGCGCTGATGTCTGCGTCTGGATACTTTGCAAAAACATTCTCATGCACCGCACGGGCACCCTTGTCATGTCACAAGGGACATGTAGGGGAGAGTAAGGCTAAGAAACGTATTTTCCCAATATTGGTGTTAAATCGCTCTTTAAGCAGGGCCAGAGAGCTATCCAGGGTAATTATATTAATTAAATGGTTTTTATCCATCATTCCAAAACCTTTCAGCCATCTATATTTCAATTAATAACATCAAACAAGGTTTTGCCCTTCAAATTTTCCACCACCTGGTGGACATCTCCTAAACATCATCTGCCTTTAGGATTCTTTTCAGCGCACTGACAATTTCCAAATTTCTTATCACTTTGGATTTTTTCCATTATTGAAGATCTCCCATTTTTTCGATAATCCTGCTCAATGTTTTCCTTGGTATAGTTAAAACAAAAACAAATCAAATCGCTCAAGGTAATTTCCTTTCAAGTTAGGTTATTAATACGCCATATAATATTTTGCCTCGGTTCGCAATCGTACCATCTCTTTAAGCGTTATCGGCTTAAAAAATTTGGCTGAAACTTTTCCCAGCAAGTCATCCGGTGTTCCTATTTTGGAAACGATCAAAAACCCGGCGTTGATGTAAAATTCGACACCCCGGTCTTTGAGCATCATGAGAAAATCGCCGTATGTCTTTGGTACGTTGTCCAGGCTAACCCCAAACTGGGTTGACAAAGCCTCGCGCAGATTTTCAGGGATCTTGTAACCCTCTATATCGTCTTTTCCCTTCCACCCCATTTTATAGGTGTTGATGGCATCTGCATCAATAAGCACCTTTACCCTTTTGCCTTCCTCAAGCGCTGCCCACATGACATTATAGGCAACACATATCTGGGCGTCATCTTTTTTCAGGCTGGTTTTCAGATGGACAAGAAAGACCTCCTGGTCTTTAGCGGCCATTGAACTAATCGGTGTTACGAATAGAAATATAATTGCAATCATTAAAATAAGTAATCTTTTCATTTCTCCCTCCTAAGGTGTCCGCTCGATGACTTTCCCACTGAATAATGGTCCTGCTTTCTGAACGGCTTCAGAAAGAATTGCATCCGTGACGGATTCATCAACGGTAAGCCATGCTTTCTTTTCTTCATAGGAAATCTTTACATCTCCCAAATCCTCCTATTAAACACAGCAACTTAACTTTGAAATGTCTTTATTGAACGCCAATGAAACGGTTTTTAAGGATTCCGAGAGGGTTGGGAACATGGGTAGCGAATCAATCACCTCATCAATCGTGTTTTTGTTTTTTATGAGAACCATGGCTTCGGCAATCAACTCACCTGCATTCGGGGCAAGTATATGCACTCCCTGGATCTGTATTGTTTCAGGATGAATTACCATTTTAATCAAACCCTCGGTTCGATTCATAATAATGGCTTTAGGAACTTTTTCAAAAGAAACTGTCCGGCAATTGCAGACACCCATCCTTTTAACTTGTTCCTCTTCCGTCAATCCTACACCAGCAAGCTGGGGGTCAGTAAAAACAGTGAAGGGCACTGTGCCGTAATCAATACGGTCTTTTGCCCCTGTCATCGCATTGTTAGCAGCCAGTGTTCCTTCCCTTCCCGCCGTCGTCTCATATCGTTCAGGCAAATTTATCACATCACCGACTGCATAAATATGCGGCAGGGATGTCTGGAGATTTTTATTCACAACTATTGCCTGCTTTCCATCGACCTCAACTCCGGTAACATCAAGTCCAAGGTTTTTAGTATTCGGAGTCTTACCAGCGGCTATAAGGATTTCATCGCCAGCTACTTCCATTTCTTTCCCATCGACTGAAATTCCCAGCACCTTCCTCCCTTCTTCTTTTCTGGCTTTTATAACGGAGGCCGCAGTAATTATGTCAATCTCTTCCTTGACGAGGATTTTCTGAAGGCGATCCGTTAACTCTTTTTCTGCAAACCGAAGGATGCCGGGACTTCTTTTAATTACTGTTACTTTGCTTCCAAAACGAGAAAACATCTGGGCAAATTCTATGCTTACCGGTCCTGCTCCGATGATGATAAGCTTTTTTGGAAGTTGTTTCATCTTTAAAGCTTCAATGTGAGTGGCATAACCCACCTCTTCAAGCCCTTCTATGGGCGGCACCTTAGCTGTTGAGCCGGTGGCGATGATTATTCTTTCAGCATATAGCTTATCATCGTGAACCGTGACTACATTTTTTGAAATAAATCTTGCATATCCATCAAAGAAAGTTACAGATTCTAATTCTCTAAACACTTTTTCGTATTTTTCCTTGCGCATACGTGACACCAGGCTCAATTCATCCCGGATTAGCTCCTTGAAGTCAAAATTTGTGACACGTAGCTCTATGCCCGGGATATTATGATTTCGAGCCAAATGCATTATCTCGCTTGCCCAAAGTAGCCGTTTAGAAGGAACACAGCCGACATTGACACATGTTCCGCCTAACGGAAGACCGGCATTTATCATGGCGGTTTTAGCATTAAGCTCATTGGCTCGGATGGCGGCGGCAAAAGCTCCTGTCCCTCCGCCGATTATAATCATATCAAAGGTTTTCATTTGTTCTTTCTTCTTACAAATGGATTATAGGAAAACATTAAATTCGTTATTATTGCGTGCAGCATGATTTTCTCCATTTTTTATAGGATATAAATGTTAAAACAGTCAGCAGTATCAGGGCGGGTAGGAGAACATAATCGAGATACGGTGTGAAGGCGCTGAGACCGGCTGCTCCGAGGGTAATAATGAGAATCGGCGTAAAGCAGCATATGGCAATAAGAATAGTTCCAGCAAGTGCTGCATAAATCCCCTTTTTAGACGGCTTTGATGATTGTTCTTTCATTTCCTAATTCTCCCAATTTTTGATGGAGTATATGGTTTAACTCGCTACGACTATCTTAGGGCAAAGGTTTTCCAATCCCTGAGGCCTTTAAAGTCTCCTCATCAGGGCCTCTTCCTGCACAACAATCTGCGAGTGTTCCATCTATAACTATAGCCGGAACGGATCGAATACCAAGGCTCTTCGCCCGCTCAGCTACAGCATGGTCTTTCATATCCAAGATATTTATTTTGCAATCCTGGCAGGAAATTCGTTTGACCATCTCAACAGCATCTTCACATACTGGACATCCTGCACTAAAAATCTCAACTTTTCGTTTTGTACTCATTTTTTTCCTCTCTTTTTTATTTGTAGAGTTCTTCCAATATAGGACACTGGCCGACAGGACCATTCCCTATGCATTTTTTAAACATACTAATAAGAGCCTCTCTTATCCTCTGAAGATCCTCTATCCTATTTTCAACATTCGCAATCTTAGCTTCTACGCGTGCCTTAACGTCACCGCAGGTTGTACCCGGTTCCACTCTTAAAGACAGTAGCTCCGAAATCTCCTTAAGTGAGAATCCAAGTGCCTGGGAACGTTTAATAAATTCCGTTCGTTTAACCGCCTGCAAGGAATACTCTCTATGACCACTCTTGTTGCGGGGAGGTTCGGGGATGAGTCCCCGGCGTTCATAATATCGAATCGTCTCCAGGTTTACATTTGCCTTTTTAGCCAGTTGGCCGATTGTCAGCTTTTCCATTTTTTACCTCCTGGAACAATATAAGACCCGTACCATAGTACAGGTCAAGGTTGTGTTGGTATTTTTTTTGAAAAATTTGAACTTAAATTGAATTTTCAAGGAGTTATATACGAAAAAAATAATGAAGGATCTGTTGAAGCCTGGGTGAGTTACGTCATAGATGAAGAAATTATCATATTTTCAACAAAAGGATACTATCTTTGCCAGAAACCACTAACAAACCTCCATGTTATAATGAAGTTGGATAATACTTTTTTACCAACCCTACGCAATTTGATACATTGCAACGAGAACAAATATCTTATAGTTTTAAGGTGTTGCTATATTAATTATATGTCAATAGCCTATGTTGAAAAATATTGCCTAACCCCAATTATCCTTTTTACACTAAATATAGTGTTTTTCCCTTCCTCATCTTTTCAATCAGAAATGCAAGATGTCTTGCCTAATGTTTCACCTGCAACTTAAAGAAAAGACAAATATATAATCTTAAAAATCTAAGGAATTTCCCTTTTGAGAAAAGTATATCCACCTTTATCATAAAGTCTTGTTAGATTATATTTCTTTATGTATTTGTTTGCTCGTTTTGTATGGGTGATGAAAAAGGCGGGTTTGTCTATTGGGCCGGTTAATAGCCAGTCACGCGAGTAGGCATTTTTATTTTTTAAGGGTAATTTTTGGGTATAAAAGAGATCGGTATAGGTTTTGTACAGGCATTTGACATAATACTCTTTTCCTGCTTTACTTTTATAGAAATCTATGCTGGTGCGTTGTGTATGATTCTCAATTCTTCCAAGGAAGATGAGAAGGATGATAAATACGGTAACGGCATTAATTGAAAGGAGTGAATATGTTCCTTTTATAACTTTCTTCCTGGAATAAAAGTATGTTGCAGTGCCTACTGCTAAAATAAAGCCTATTGCTGGAATGCCCTCAAATCCAGACCACTGGGAAGGCATAGCTATAGCTGCTGCGGCAAATGAGTCTTTTATCAGAGGAATAATATTTTCGCGATTTCTCATTAAAAATGGAAAGATAATAAAGAGCGTAGACCAAATAGAAGCAATGCTATACAGCATAATACTCATCCATCTTTTCCAGATGAGGTTCTCTTCTGAAATTTTATATATGCACCAGGTAGCAAGAAAGGTCAGAGGGAAATAGGTCATCGAAGAGTAAAGGATTGTTTTTGTTTTTACAATTGAGAATAGAATTAGTACTACCCAGAAGGTTACTAACATCCACTTTTTAAAATCATTCTCTTTAGTCTGTTTTTCTTTGAAAGAAAAAAGTGCGGGCATGGCAAGAATGGAGACGGGAAAACACCCGAGTAACAATACTATAAAGTGGAAATAGAAGGGCCGCCCATGTCCAGCTTCACTGGAACCTAATAACCGAAGGTGATACTTTATAAACTCTTCTAAAAACCAGGAACCATGCACCAGCGTCTCAATGCCATAAAACATAAAAGAGACTAACGCAACCGATGAGACAAATAGAACACCATTACCAAAAGTGGCAAGTTTTTTAAACCGTCCGGAAGCCCAATAGACACCAATGCAAAACATCACGATAAGAAAAGCAACAGGTCCTTTTGTGAGAACTGCGAATCCTACGGCAAGTCCTGCAGTAAAAAACAAGGTTTTCTTTTTCCTGGTCTCTTTCTGAAATCCTTCAAATAATAAGAGTAGGCCTATAAATATAAAAAGATTAAAAACCGGATCAATAATACCGGATCGGAACAATGCCAGAGGAAGAATCGTACCAATAAATCCAAATGCCCACAACATCCCGAAGCGCCGATTAACAATGCGGGTTCCCGCTATATATACAGCAAGTAGTGTAAAAATCCCACACAGAGCATTAACAAAACGTGCAGCAAATTCATTAATGCCAAAAACTTTCATTGAAATTACCTGCATCCAGAAAAATAGTGGTGGTTTTTCCCAAAACGGATGATAATTTATTTGAACCCTCAAATAATCACCAGTAACAATCATTTCTCGTGCGGCCTCAGCAAAATTAGCTTCATCCCAATCAAAAAGATTAACATTGCCTAAAAAAGGAAGATATAAAAACAACCCAATTATAATTAAAATCAGTTTGTCTTTAATTTCAGGTTGTTTTACTGATTCAACAATATTTTTCATTAAATTTCTTGTTTTCATAAATAAAATGTTTTTGATCTTACAAGTACTATAAAGTCATTAGTGTCCAGTAAAAAACAACTGTCGCAGCTGGTGTTACTTTTATTCCATGAGAGATAAACCGTTCAAACTATTTCCGATATGATGCAGAGTATAAGCCCGGAAATAGTTTAATAAAAATAAAATAGACCATTTTATTCACTTAAAAGCATCTCTCACTACATAAAAGCAACTCCACCTGCTTATTTTAAAATTCCCTGGACACTAATAGCCGTATTGTTCTATTCCGATTTTGCCGATCGCTTGGCTAATTATTTATATCAATAAATCCAGTTGGGCCGATCTTTCATCCAATCACCAACAGTTTGCCGTATCCATGCATCCATTCCATTTTCAATGTAGAACTGCGGAAGCAGAAGGTTGTCATCAGGCGATATTTTTCCAGTCTGTCTCGCATGAAAGGCAAGTTCGGTACCTGGATAAATGCGAATGCCGATAGTCACTTTGACCATTTCCAGTGCAAGAGAATCCACAAATTCGAGACTTTCCTGCACAGTTTGCTGGGTTTCACCCGGACCGCCCAAAAGTAGGAACCCCATCTGGCGGATACCGCCCTCTTTTAGCAGATCTGAAGCACGGCGCACATCTACAGTACGATACTGCTTATTCATCTTTCTCAGTATGATGTCCGAACCGCTTTCTAACCCAAGGCTAACCTCGACGCAACCGGATTCTGCCATCTTAGCTACGAGCTCTTTTTCCACCTTCCATGGATAGAAAATAGCTCTATAGGTAATATTCAAATCGGATTCGATCATTTGTTCGCAAAGGTCTTTTGAATAACCGGGCGGCAAGTTGAAGGTGTTGTCAACAAAGAAGAAATGATCGAACCCAGCTGACACATATGCAGCTAAGGCATCGATGATTAGATCAGTAGAACGTTTGCGAGTGATTGTCCCTTCGATCGATGGAGTTGAACAATAGCTGCAGTTTAAAGGGCAGCCCCTGCGGGTTTGAAACGGTAACCAGATGATCTCATCTCCAGTATGTTCCAATGAAAAAATGTGCCTGCCAGGTTGAGGAAAAGGATTCTGATCGATTTTCTTGAAAGTGGCTGGAGGGCTGGCAATGCCACGGTCGGCATGATACAGGCCGGGTATATTTGATAAATCCTCATTATTTTTTAGCTTGTCCAGAAGCATGGCAAAAGATTGTTCGCCTTCCCCCTGGATACCAATGTCGGCTGCAAGATATGTTAATGCGTGCCGGGGAAAAATGCTGTAGCCAGCTCCACCGAGCACGATCTTGGCCTCAGAGTTCTGCCTACATGTGGAGACGATTGCTTTCACTGGATCGAGAAGAAACCGAGGCTGTAATGAAAACTGATCATCGATATTTCTGACGGATATGCCGATGATGTCCGGTTGAACCGTTTGAATACGTTCTGCTAACGTTTTTAACGCTTCTGGTTCTGTCATCAGGTTGATCTGTGACACTTCATGACCGGCATCTTCGGCTGCCCTGGCTACAAAGGCCATCCCCAAAGGCAGCACGGGCATGTTGATCATTTCTGTATTCGCAGATATTAAAAGCACCCTCATGTTTTTAATCTCCTTGGTCTATAGATATTCTTTAGTAATCAAGGTATTTAAAAGTGCAACATACTTGCCATAGTCCTCTAAATACATATCATAAACTCGACAAGGAATACATACAACAGTCCTCAATTTTGAGAACTTTAATCTGATTCAATATATTGGGGTTGTTGATTTATTATGAAAATGCATGATGTGTTGCCTGAAGCTGGTCGGGTAGACCGGAGGAATTTCACCTCCAGTCCCCCACAGAACCGTACGTGAACCTCTCGATTCATACGGCTCCTGTCAGCCATTCTCTTGAAACCTCTCAGTTTCAAGCCGACGCAGAAAGAA
>JAZFVY010000284.1:0-2675 GCA_036447975.1 Desulfobacterales bacterium | reverse complement strand
GAAACGGTGATTGCGCCTCCATGGCTTTTGACGATGCCATGCACCACAGAAAGCCCCAGGCCAGTGCCTCGCCCCTTCTCCTTGGTAGTGAAGTAGGGATCGAAAATCTGATCCATGACCTCCTCATCCATGCCATGGCCGGTGTCACTGATGGTGAGTTTGATGTATGGCCCGGGAATCAGATCCTCAAACTCGGCTGCGGACTCCTCATCCAGATTTTCTTTCAAGAGGGCGATCTCCAAGACTCCGCCGTCTTCTGACATGGCATTGTAAGCGTTGGTGCACAGATTCATGACCACTTGGTGAATTTGAGTGGGATCAGCTAAAATCTCTCTAGAAGTAGAGAAATTCTCCCTGATTTCTATGGTTGAAGGAAGGGACGGTCGCAGCAGCTTCATGGCTTCTTTGACAATCATTTTGATCTGCACTTTCATATACTCCATTTCGGTCTTGCGGCTAAGCTTGAGGATCTGGCCAACGAGATCCTTTGCCCTGATTCCCGCTTTCAGCACTTCATCCAGCATGCTCCGAGCAACGCTTCCTTCTGGAATATCCATCATAACAATCTCGGTAAATCCGAAGATACCCGAAAGTATATTATTGAAATCGTGGGCGATGCCCCCTGCCAGCGTGCCGATGGCCTCCATCTTCTGGGCCTGCCGGAGTTGGTCTTGAAGTTTTATTCTTTCTGTATAGCTTTCTTCCAACTCCCGTTTGGCTTTGACCAGCAGGGCGTTCTCCTCTTTCAGGTCTTTGACCATCTTGGCTAAGTCTTCGGCATATTTGATCATTTGTTTATGTGTATTTTCAATCATGTCTTTGATTTCTGTTTTGCTGCTTTCGTATTTGGCCTTTATGGCCCTTAAAAAAGAAGAATAATAAGGAAAAAACATCTTAGGTTGATAGATGTATTAATCCGCCTTACGATTCTGTTAAATCAAGTATAGGTCGGTGCAGATGAAAACTTCATCATTTTGATGACTTTTTCATCAAATTAAAGCAATAAAAAATGCCTGTTGATTCAGCCCATCGAATCAGACAGGTTTTTTGCGTCTACGCTCTCGTGGCAATTTTATGTCTCCAAATAAGTTTCATAGGTCAACCATTTTTGAATAAAAGTGGTAGCAAAATGGTAGCAAAAACATAATCGCCATACAAAAAAGGGTTAACCAAATCGGTTAACCCCTTGATTTTACTGGTGCCGGAGGAGAGAATCGAACTCTCATGGGCGCAAGGCCCGCGGGATTTTGAGTCCCGTGCGTCTACCAATTTCACCACTCCGGCACGGATTTATTATTATGGTTCTTCGCCAATTTAATTGGAGAAGAGGGTCCAAGGGTCCAAGGGTTCCAGGGGTCAAGGATTCAAGGGGTTGTTTTCTAAAGATTTTATCAGCGCTTTTAACATTCTTTCGATTTCTGCTATGTCTTTTTTTGCTGTACCCAATTCAACTTTTTCAATGAAGCCTAAATCCCCTGTCTTTCCTTAATGAGCTACAAATAATCGGAAGATGGTCCATAAATATTAATATATAAAATTGTATTATGGTCTGTCAAGCGCAGCAAGAATAACCGTTGAAGAAACCGCGCCTTCTCTCAAAATTTTCGGGGGGTCGACGGTAACATCGATGACCGTTGAGCCTATGCCTCCTTTGAGCGGCCCGGCGTCAAGGATAAGATCAAGTTTGTCCGCAATTAGAGGATCCAGATCTTGGACCCGTGAACACCCATCTTGGCCGGTGATATTGGCACTTGTAGCGGTTATGGGGCCTTTAACCGAATTTGTCAGCGCCAAAGCCACGGGATGTTCCGGCATACGCACACCGATTCTGTCTGTACCTGCGATGAGGTTTTCCGGCAACGAATCTTTGGCTTCAAAGACAATGGTGACTTCACCCGGCCAGAAGCGTTCCATAATGTGGGTGGCTACGGAAGGAACATTTCGTACCAACCGGGTCAGATCTTTTGATTTGTCTACCAGTACCAATAGCGGTTTGTTATAAGGCCGCTGCTTTATTTTAAAAATTCTGTCCACCGCATCGGCATTAAAGGCGTCTGCCCCCAGTCCGTAAAGGTAACGCGTGGGAAAAGAAATAACTCCGCCGTTTTTTATTATAAGAGCAGCCTCGCTGATTAGGTCAGGCCGTGGGTTGGCATGGTCTATCTTTACTACCTTATCTGTACTCTTTAAGTTTTTCAGCTTTTTGATCAACCTGTTCCGCAATCTCCTTTTTATACTCTTCCAGCCTTCCTGCGAGTTTTGAATCTGAAAGAGCAAGTATTTGGGCTGCCAGGATACCCGCATTTATCGCACCCGGTTTTCCAATGGATACCGTGGCAACAGGGACACTTGGAGGCATCTGAACCGTAGAAAGAAGAGAATCTAATCCCTGGAGGCAAGAAGAATCTATTGGAACTCCGATAACAGGAAGCGAAGTAAAGGCCGCCATGGCCCCTGCCAGATGGGCTGCATGCCCGGCTCCTGCGATGATAACTTTTATTCCCCGCTTACGTGCGGAAGACGCAATTTCAGCTGCTCTTTTGGGACTCCTGTGCGCAGATGCAACCGTCATTTCAAAGGGGATGCCGAATTTTGTCAGGATCGCAGCGGTTTCTTCCATAATTTCAAGGTCGGAATCACTTCCCATTACAATCCCCACCTCTGGAGACCGGTCA
>JAZFVY010000283.1:0-3400 GCA_036447975.1 Desulfobacterales bacterium | reverse complement strand
GCACCGTGATGGTATCCTTTTTCTTTGAAAATATTTATCAGGTCCTTGATCTCGGCTTTGCTTGATTCATATTGCTTTTGGACTGTTTGTTTATCTTCTTTTTTTAAAAGCTCATAGTCTGTCTGAGGAAGCTCTACGCCGATGAGATGCTTGAGTTTATCAATTTGCAGCTGACTGTCTTTTTTCTTGAGACCATCTTCCCAAAGGGAATGGTATAGCCCGCGAGGGCCATGCCAGGTGCAACGTTGAGTTTCGGTTACTTCGGATAAGAAACCGTCCAGACCCGGCTCCCCATCATATATAAATGGGATGCCGGAAGCTTTTGTATGCTTTATTCGTTCTTTGATAACGCGCTCGATTTGATCCCATTTTGTGTTGGCAAAAGTACCCAATGGTTCCACTTTCCCGTCGGTCGTAACGCCGATTACAGCTCGCAGTTCACCCTTTTTACCCTTTTGCTGTTTAACACCTGTTCCGTCTGCCATGATTGCCGAAAGATTATCAAGATCAATGGGAACTTCATCCTGTTGATCGATATCGCTGCCGACCACAACATTGTGAACACCGCCAAGGGAGATATCAATTGAATGTCCCTCAATTAACCGGCGGTAATTGGTATCAATGACCGCTTCGATGAGCTGATGTTCCAAATTGGCCTCTTTGCGAACGTATGGAGAAACTTTTAAAGCACTCAACAGCGGCGAGTAGCGGGCGCCGCAGGTACAACATTCTGCCACACGAATGGATAGATCCATGTTGCCGAAAACTGTTGAAAATCTTCTTGGATGGCTGCGATAGCCGCGTTTTCGAATCCTTCGGCCATGGCAATATCGGCCTTTAGGATCGCCTTTTCTGACATGACGTCCAAGACCTTTACGTCTTTTGCTTGGGGGAATTACGCCCCCGTGATGGCTTAAACGCTCTGCAATCAGATTATCGTAGTTTCGAAGGATCTTTTCCAAAACAAGCAGCATTAAAGGATTCTTAAGCTCCTGTAACCGATATACAATCTCGTTTAAATTGACTTTTCCAGTTACAAGATGAAACCAAAGTGTAATATGAATTTGTTGTTCCATCACGGTCTCCTTTCAATGGTGTTTATATTGGGCAATATAAACTATGAAGGAGACCGTGATTTTTTTGCAAGATTTATTTCATGCCCACACTTTTGAACGTTACCAATTAATTAGATTATTTGGGTGACAATTTTATCGGAATCGGAAATCCAACTTAAAATTATAAAGCCATGGGACTCTGGGGTCAACCCCCTCTTTCTGTAGTTTTTCAGGGAGATTTTCGTAGTGATATTTTAAGGCCTCGACATTAGGTACATTGTAGTAGGTGACTATGATAGTGTCTTTATCTACTCTCAGATCACCGTCAAGCCTTTGAAATAAGTCTTGGGAGAAGTGTTCAGCAGTATATTGATCGAAGGGTGTACCAAGTCGTTTTCGGAGTTGATGAAGGGCGGCTTGTGCTACAAGTGCAAAGGAGGTTCGAGCGTAACGGATATTAAGATTATGGGTGCCGGAGCGTCGCCATCCCATTTCCTGTTCGAGGTTGAAGAATTCCTCCACGTGCCAACGCTTAGGGAATTGAGCGGTGAGTTGGTGGACTCTTTCACTGTTATTGGTAGCGACAAAGGAGTTATAGAAGTACTCTTGAGGTTGTTCTCCGTTACGTTGGACGAAGAGATAGAGGGGGACTTTGGAGCCTTTGGGCTGGTAAGGGATGCAAGCGGTGGCATATCCGGCCCAATGGCGCTGGAATTGATTTTCTGGGATTTGTTTTATTTTCTTTATTCGGTATGGTTGTTGAGAAGCGGGAATCAAGAGATCGAAGCCTGGAATTTGTCCTATCTCATTGAATAGATCGATGGTAAAATGTTCATTATCGGCGAGGATCAAGGCCCCGTGGGGCAAGATAGCTGTGATCAGCTGCAAGAGATCTTGGGTGCCATGTGTGGCCGTAAGAGATGAAGACCCGATTGTACAAGCGATAGGTTGGTAGGTGTCGGCATCCAAGGCGAAGAACAATTGTAGGGTTTTTTCAGGTCGCTTTCGAGGGCTGACGGATCGCTTTGGCATGTCACGTTTGGAAAAGCTGAGCATCCTGTGGGGATCTAAGGCAATGACCTGATTCTGATAATGCTGACTGGCATATCTTAGCTTACCCAGGGTGATTTGCATATTTTGAGCATCTTGGATTGTGTGTTCTGCCAGCAATTGATGAATCGCTGTATCTGTGGCAATAAAGGGTAGTCCGTTGAGTAATTCAAATCCCTTATGGGTGAGGCAACGCTGCTGACGGATGCCAGTGACGCAGAGAGCTGCCTCATGGACCATTTGTAAGGCGAGTCGGGGTTCGACGCAAGATGAGGGCTGAGCGCTCCAGCCGACCAGAAGGTCCCAGGAACCTAGCCGAAGGTGCTCTGGCACCAGGAGCCACAGGCCCAGCAAGTTCCCGGACACTTTGTCAGCCAATAATTGACGGACTTCGCGTTCGATAGTGGCTGGATCCGTACTTTGAATGCGCTTCTTGCTTTTAGACTGATGGACCTCCGCCTTGCTCAGACTGGAAGCTTCTCCCGCGGTTGGTCGTGGTGGATATTTATAGAGTTTTTTTTTGTAGGCCGTAGTCTTGTATCACTCGCTCCACACTGCGTATGCTGATTAGGGTGTCGCTTTGGCGCATTTTTTGAGCGATCACTTCCGGTGAGGCGTTGGGATCGAGGAAGCGATGGCGAATGATTTGGCGGATGTTTTCCCCCGTTCTTCGGTAGTTACTTTTGGGGCCGCGTTTTTGATTTTGTAGTGCGCTGGCACCTTTTTCTAGGTACAAATGGAGCAATTGATAATAGCGTTGTTTGCTGTAACCGAATTTTTTAACAATTTCACTCACGCTGTTACCTTCGCATTGTGCTTCGAAAAGCATGGCCAGTTTAAGGGTAATGTCGTCTTGTTCGGGGACCAGCAAACGGCCTTCTGGTCCAACGAGGACCCATCCTTCAGGTATTTTTTCTATCATGATAACCCTCCCTTGATAATAGATGTTTAACAAACCCAAGTGGAGTTTATCAAGAGGCGGGAGATAAGTCAAATATATTATGGCGGTATGAATTGATAAAGACAAAATAATAATCTATAAAATGGCTGTATAATGGGGATATAATATCTCACGCGAGTCATTATGGAAATATATACCGCCACATTTAATTAGACTTATTATAATGTATCGAAATCGGTATTGGTAAGATTGATAGAAAATAGGTCTGAAAGCACCGGTATTGAAGGTCCAATTAATTAACCCAATAAAATCGTTGCTTTCAGCGGGAAACCCAGTAACTTTGAATCTGAGCAGTTACTGAACCTCTGAACCCGTGAACGGTTACTTTTTCTGA
>JAZFVY010000282.1:0-5847 GCA_036447975.1 Desulfobacterales bacterium | reverse complement strand
ATTATTTCAGCAGATTATGGAGTAATGGGACAAACAGCAACCGACACTCCATCACTCCAATATTCCATTAGTTCCTGTATCAAATTTTCAGGCAAAGTTATTAATATGACCGCGCTTGGAGAACGTGGTTTTACAAGTTAATGTTATGTTAAATATCGTATTATTAGGAATGAATCATAAAACAGCACCGGTCGAGCTAAGGGAGAACCTTGCATTCTCGAAAGATGAAACATCCGCTGCCCTAAAGGCTTTGCAAAAATCTCCTGCTATCAGTGAGGCAATCCTTATTTCTACTTGCAACCGTGTAGAACTTCTTATGACAACCGAGGACAAATCGAACGCCATGGATGCTGTTAAATTGCTTCTTGCCGAATTCAAGAAAATACCTGTTACTGAATTTGAAAATGCTTTATATATCCATGATGGTGATGATGCTGTCCGGCATATCTTCAGGGTTGCATCAAGTCTCGATTCCATGGTGGTGGGAGAGCCACAGATTCTGGGTCAGATAAAGGAAGCCTATCAAACAGCTACCATGAAAAAGACATCCGGTGTTCTCCTGAACAAATTATTGCATCGAACCTTTTTCGTGGCAAAACGCGTTCGAAGCGAAACAGGAATTGGAGATCATGCTGTATCCATAAGTTATGCCGCCATTGAACTGGGTCGGAAAATATTCGGCACCCTTGAAGGGAAAAAGGTGCTCCTTATCGGAGCCGGTGAAATGGCCGAACTTGCAGTGGAACACCTAATTCGCAACAGGACCGGAGATATTATTGTTGCCAACAGGACTTTTGAACGGGGTCTTAAGCTTGCCAACAAATTCAAGGGAAAAGCTGTTCGGTTTGAAGAGATTGCAGACTGCTTACAACGTGTGGATATTATCATCAGCTCAACGGGTTCGCCAGATTATGTCGTCACCCGCGATCAGGTCAAGGGTGTCATGCACAGCCGGCGAAATCGTCCTCTTTTCTTCATCGATATCGCTGTTCCCCGCGATATTGACCCTGAAATAAATCGGCTTACAAATTCATATATTTACGATATTGATGATTTAAAAGGAGTTATTGATCACAACATTGAAAGTCGCAACAAGGAAGCGATCAAAGGGGAAAGAATCGTTGACGAAGCGGTCATCCGTTTCCGAGGGTGGTATGACAACATGGATGTGGTGCCGACCATCGTTGCGTTGAGGGATAAAATGGATAACATTGCAAGATCGGAAGTAAAAAAAACACTGCAAACTTTAAATCACCTGTCAGATTATGATTGCCAGGCCATTAACAGGATGACAAACGCATTGATAAATAAAATCTTGCATGACCCTACTCTTTTGTTAAAGGGAAATAGATCCCATGGAGACAAATCTGTTTATCTCGATATAACCCGAAAACTTTTTAAACTTGATGAGTAGACGGAGGGCCAATTTGAAAAAAACTGCATTCCTTTTTCCCGGCCAGGGTTCACAGGCCGTCGGTATGGGCCTTGACTTTTATCAAGAATACGACATAGTCAGAGAACTTTTTGATATGGTAGACGAAATTGCCAGAATAAATATATCGCAACTTTGCCTCAAAGGTCCCTTCGACGATCTCACCGAAACGATTAATCTTCAACCTGCCATAACCGTGGTAAATCTTGCCTGCCTCGCTGCAATCGAAAAAGAGAATATTAAACCCGACATTTCTGCGGGTCATAGTCTCGGTGAATACAGCGCAATGTGTGCATCAGGAATTGTTTTAAAGGAAGATACCTTCAGACTCGTCTTTAAAAGAGGTGAATTGATGCACCGGGAGTCGACCAAGCATAAAGGAGCCATGTATGCGATTATTGGCCTTGGTATAAATACTGTAGAGGAACTTGTTGCAAAGGTGCAACAGGACGGCATTGTTGCCATTGCAAATCACAACACCGAACAGCAGATAGTTGTAACCGGTGCGCCGGACCCGGTTAAGAAAGTTGCTGCTCTGGCTTCCTCTCAGGGAGCAAAAGCCATACCACTGAAAGTGAGCGGCGCATGGCATAGTGAATTGATAAAAGGAGCCCAAGAAGAGTTTAAAGATTTTTTAGATGCTGCTCATTTCAACACACCGGAAAGGCCCATGATCTTTAATGTCACGGCCGACTTGGCCAAGGATGCCGATGAAATCAAATCGATCATGGTCCGGCAGTTTTGCAGCCCAGTAAGGTGGTATGACTCAATGTGTAAGCTTATAGCGGAAAACGTAGAAATATTTGTCGAGGTCGGTCCGGGCAAGGTTCTTACAGGTTTATTAAAAAAGATTTTACCAAAAGATTATCCTTGTAAAACATTTAACGTCAACAATATGAAGAGCCTGGAGCGATTCTTTAAAGAAACAACTTGATTTTTTCATCACTCAAAACCAATTTTATAGCTCTTCGGGTTCCGCCCAAACAATATGCCTTTTGTTGACAAACATTGTCCTACCTAAGCTATTTTCGAACGAAACATCAACCATTACAACAAAAAGGTCTTCGTTGCTAGTGAAGATATCAGACACTCTATTTTTTTCAGCGATGTTTACCTTTCCATGTATTGTCGATCCATCCGAGGTTCTTATGGTTATTTTTCTGTATTCAGCCTGATAGTTGTCTGAGCTTTTCTCCATTTTACCACCCCTTTTATTCTTTTCTTTAACAAATCACATTAAACAATAATTCGACCTTAGCGGAGCTTGTCCGCTAACCACAAGGTGTGTAGCTTTCAACATATTAAAAAACATAAAAAGATTAGTCAATTAAACTTTTTCAAGATAGGTGTCTTTGCAAACACTATAAGTTTGATGGATTCGCAACTCTCAACAATAGTGAAAAAATGCAATTTTTATCTTTACATTGACAAATAAATAATGTACATTAATACTTTTTTAAAAAGGTTGAAATTTTAATTTCAAAGGCCTGATCATGAAGAAAAAGGATAGTGAATATTTTAAAGAGCTTCTAACCAACCGTTTGGATGAGCTTCTGAACCATGCAGATAATACAGTCTCAGGAATGACCGCCCCTAAAGAAAATTTTCCGGATCCCACAGACCGTGCTTCCCTTGAATCTGACCGGAATTTTATGCTTCGCATACGAGACAGAGAAAACAAGCTTATCAAGAAGATAAAAAAAGCTCTTGACCGTATTGAAACCGACACTTTCGGAGCTTGTGAAAAATGCGGTGAAGATATTACGCTTAAACGTCTCAAGGCAAGACCTGTTACAACTCAATGTATTGACTGTAAAACCAAAGAAGAGGCTTTTGAGAAGGCTCTTGGATTATAATCAACATGTAAAAATAGACCTTCATATCCATTCAACCGCCTCTGATGGATCACTTTCTCCATTAGAAATCCTAACTCTGGCCCAAAAACTTAACCTCGGGGCTATTGCGATTACAGATCACGATACTATCAAGGGTTCTAAAGATGCCCTTGCATTTGGGATACCCCCTTCCGTTAAATTCCTATCCGGTGTTGAAATAAGCGCGTCTCCACCGCCATTTTTTAACTGTCCTGGAAGCTTCCACATTTTGGGTTATGCAATCAATATTGATGATCCTGTCTTGAACCATACACTTGCCCTACTCCAAGATTCAAGAAAGAATCGAAACCCCTTGATACTTGAACTGCTTAACCGTATGGGTGTCGAACTTACCTTAGAGGAAGTCCTGAATGAGGTGGGAGAATGTCAGGTTGGAAGACCTCACATTGCATCTCTAATGTTAAAAAAAGGATTTGTTCAATCGATTGGCGAAGCATTTGACAATTACCTGGCAAAAGGTAAGCCAGCATATGTTGACAAATATCGTATTGACTGCGCCAGAGCAATCGAAATAATACTGGACGCCGGAGGGATTCCTATTCTGGCCCATCCATTTCTTCTCCAAATCAAAAATGATGAAGTCCTTGAAGACTTGATTATCAATCTCTCTAAAATGGGGCTAAAAGGAATAGAAGTCTATTATCCGGAACACTCGCCGGAGCGTATTGCCCATTATGCTGTGCTTGCAAATCGCCACGGCTTGCTGATGACAGGCGGTACAGACTTTCATGGCTCTATAACACCTGAAATAAAAATGGGTTCCGGCAAAGGTAATCTCTTTATACCTTATGAATTGTACGAGAAACTAATTTCAAGTACGACCTAAATCCTGCAAGAAAGGAACCCAGATGGCACAAACAGATCTTTCGGAATTCAAGCATAAACTTCGCTATGAATTTAAGAATACAGATCTTCTTGACGAATCCCTTAGGCACAGTTCCTTTGTCAATGAACAAACCGATGCCGATATTCGTGATAATGAAAGGCTTGAATTTCTGGGGGATGCGGTTTTGAATCTAGTGGTGGGACACATTCTCATGCAGCGCTACCCTGACTTAACAGAGGGTGATCTGTCTAGGATGCGAGCCAACCTGGTTAATGAATCTCAACTTGCAACTATTGCCCGCAAAATAGATCTTGGTTCTTACATACAACTTGGCAAAGGAGAGATTCAGACAAAAGGTCGGGAAAAGAAATCCATATTGGCTGACACATTGGAAGCGGTCATTGCAGCGGTCTACCTGGATGGCGGTTTAGATGCTACCTTCAATATCATTGACAGCCATTTTGCATCCCTTCTTAACTCTATGACAGCGCCAACAGCAAATCATGACTATAAAAGCCAGATTCAGGAGCTTGTCCAGATAACGCACAGGTTAATCCCGACATACAGAGTTATTCACGAAAGCGGCCCGGATCATGACAAGACTTTTCGGGTGCAGTTGAAAGTGGGGGAACTCCAGACAGAAGGCATCGGGAAGAGCAAGAAGATGGCTGAGCAAGATGCTGCAAGAAAAGGCCTTGATATTTTAAAATCTGGTGCTTGATGCTTGTCGCTGAAGACTCGATGAACCGACCTTTTATCATTCCAATTTTCTTACCCCATGTCGGGTGCCCACACCAGTGCGCCTTCTGCAACCAAACATCCATCACTGGTGTAAAACATGACATTTTCACCCCCGAAAAACTTCGTTTTCAAATAAATGAATTTCTAAAATTTAAAAACAGGCAGGGACAGTCGATTCAGGTTGCATTCTATGGTGGAAACTTTCTGGGGCTAAATAAAGATTACATCAAACTTCTTCTTGATGAATCGACAATATTCGTCAAGAACGGCAGCATTGACAGTATCCGGTTTTCCACACGGCCTGATACCATAGACCAAGAACAGCTTGATATTCTTGAAAATTATCCGGTTTCAACCGTTGAAATCGGTGTTCAGTCCATGGATGATGGGGTGCTGCTCATGGCTAAACGGGGGCACACGTCATTAGATACGGAAAATGCAGTGGCGCAGCTAAAGGAGCGAAACTATGAAATCGGTTTGCAGATGATGGTTGGGCTGCCTGGTGATGACGAAACCAAATCACTTACTACAGCTCACAGGATTGCCGATCTTTCTCCAGATTTTGTCAGAGTTTATCCTACGGTTGTTCTTGCAAACAGCAGTCTTGCCATATGGTATAAAAAAGGAAAATATGAGCCCTGGTCTCTCGAACGATGTGTTACCTTTGTTACAAAGCTTTACCTTTTATTTAAAAATAAAAAGATTCCGGTCATCCGTATGGGGCTTCAGGCATCGGAGAATTTTGAAAAGGGCTCCGTTATCGTGGCAGGACCATACCATCCTGCCTTCGGACACCTGGTTTATTCAGAAATTTTTCTTGATATGGCCATGGCAATTATGGAAACTGCAAAAGTATCACATAAAACAATTACCATAAAGGTTCACCCGCGAAGCATCTCCAAAATGAGAGGTTTAAAAAATAAGAACATAGAAGCTCTGAAAAGGAAATTTCA
>JAZFVY010000281.1:0-2318 GCA_036447975.1 Desulfobacterales bacterium | reverse complement strand
GATCTAAGCTAACTAGTCGTAGAAATCCCTATACCCGAAATCGGCAGATATTGACCCACGATGTATTGATATTGCTCAAGAAAAGACAGCCCTTTGATGCATTTTGTGTTTTGGTAATTACCATGGAAGACCTGTACCCGGATCCTTCCTGGAATTTTGTTTTCGGGCAGGCTTCCCCTCAAGACGGTGTTGGTGTTTTTAGCTTTGCACGTTATGACCCGGTGTTCTATGGTGAAAAAAGAAGAAAAAAATTCAAAGGGATTTTGCTTCGGAGAAGTTGTAAAGTCCTGGCGCATGAAACAGGTCATATGTTTTCGCTGGCGCACTGTATATACTTTCAATGCCAGATGAACGGCTCTAACCATTTGCAGGAGAGTGATGCACGTCCATTTTCCCTTTGCCCTGTTTGTCTACGCAAACTTCAGTTCGGTATCGGATTTGATGTGGTTGATCGCTATCAGAAACTCCTTGATTTTTATAAAAGGGCGGGTTTTGAGAATGAAGCCGGATGGGTATCAAAACGATTGAAATGGATTTTGAACTAAAATGGTAACCGCGATCGCCTGCCAGATACAATAGTGAAAGGATTGAAGGCTTAACTTAACTGACTAGAAACTCTCGGATTCTAAACCTGAGACCTCGCCTTGCCCCAAGCCTCTATTTTTGTGTTAAAATCATCCTGTCAGACATATCTAAGGTTTTCGAAACGGATGATATCTTGAGGGAGAGAGGAGATATCTTAAGCAAGTTTGCCTGCAAACACAAAAATTAGATGATGCGATACCCAGGCACCAACCTCGCTAATCTCGAAACAGTCCATAGCGCTCAAGATCAATACCGGTTGCCAGGAACTTTCTGTATCAGCCTACCTTCGAAGATCCCGTCTGAACGCCTAACTCATAACATTAATAATATATTGATTTGACATGGCACTCAGCATTGTGATATCTGGATCGCAATAGTTCTATTTGCTCTAAACTTAGACATATAAGGAGCGATGAATGGAACACCGAAACCACGTTTCTGAATACAGAGATGTGGTTTTTTATTTTATGACACCTTAACCGTTTCCGACTTTTTCAAACAGCGGTGTGACATGATGGTGGATAACATGTCTATTTGATTATGGCTTTCTTGGTAAAAGGAACAGGCATATGCAAAGAATTGTCATTGAGCGGCCCGGCGGCTACCGCCGACTCCAAGTCAAAGAATTCCCCAGGCCAATACCGCAAAACAATGAAGTGCTGGTGGCGGTTTCAGCTGCCGGGGTCAACTTCGCGGATATCTTTGTCCGCCTGGGGCTTTACAAATCCGGCAGGGAGTTGGTGGGCTGGCCGATTACGCCGGGATTTGAGTTTGCCGGCCAGGTGGTGCAATGCGGACAAGGCGTGTCTGGTTTTGCTGAGGGTATGCAGGTTTTCGGGGTGACGCGGTTTGGCGGCTATTCCTCTCATTTATGTGTCTCCATCAACCAGCTATTTGCCATACCTCAAGATTCGAAATTTACATCCGACCAGTGGGCGGCTTTTCCAGCCGTATTCCTGACCGCCTATCATGGGCTTTTCCACAACATCGTCCTAAGGCCAGACATGCAGATCCTGGTTCATTCAGCGGCCGGTGGCGTTGGCGGTGCATTGCTGCAACTGGGGAAAATTGCCGGCTGCCGCATGACCGGCGTCGTCGGTTCCAGTCACAAGATCGACACTGCCCGCGAATATGGAGCTGAATTTATTATCGATAAAAGCAAGGAAGATCTCTGGGCCCGGACAGAGGAAACCTGTCCGCAAGGATTTGATGTGGTATTTGATGGCAATGGGCCAGCCACATTGAATGAAAGCTACCGGCACCTGGCTCCGTCCGGAAAACTGGTATCCTACGGCTTCCACTCCATGCTTTCGGTACGATGGGGGCTTGCCAATTACTTCAAGCTGATTTGGCAGTATTTTCGGGTGCCAAGATTTAACCCTCTCAATATGACCCGGGACAATAAGAGCCTGATCGCATTTAACTTGTCCTATCTCTTTCAACGCACGGAGTTACTCGAAGAATCCATGCAGGATCTTATAAAGTGGGTCGAAGAAGGAAAAATTAAGGCCCCGCCGTTGCAGCGGTTTGCGTTTGAGCAAGTGTCGGAGGCGCATCAGACACTTGAGTCCGGCGCCACAGTCGGAAAGCTGATATTGAAATTTAGTGCATAATGGCAAGTTTTACAACATCGTCGACACATTATAAGCCCTTGGTTTCAAGCCCATTCAAGACGTCCGGAAGAAAAGCCGTTATGCATTGACAAACCGGCAAGATCTTGGCAATCCCAACCG
>JAZFVY010000280.1:0-9165 GCA_036447975.1 Desulfobacterales bacterium | reverse complement strand
ACAATCTAAGTGCCCATGGCGGTGTTGCGAAACGGTTCAAAATGCTCACATACTACGTGTATGCTCCGCTTTTTCACCGTTTCGCGCCTTGCCCTGAACACTAATCTTATTTTTGAGATAGGTTCATAATTTTTTGTTCTTCTCCAACTTAGTTGAATAAGAGGGTCCAAGGAATAATATTAACAATTTGTAACAGTTTAGTTATTTGAAACAAATCGATTTCAAACGAGAGGTAATATTTTCAAAAACCTAAAGTACTACAACATTTTAAGTTGGTGGTATGATAGCAAATATACAACTTGCGCGGCACAACAAACTGTGATAACTGTGTTTTATATGAAACAATATGTTATTGATGAGCTAAGACCCAAAGATTACGAAACGATCAAGGCTTACATGGAGGAAAACTTTAGTTCCTCAAAAGTGGCTGGAATTTACTGGATACCGCTTGATCAGAAGATCCTCACCAAAGCTCAGGCAGAACATACAAACTGCCAACCATTTTATTTTGCCGTTGATCTTGAACAAAACCATATGTCTTTCGAGCTGCTGGTGCGCACAATAAATAGAGTGCGATGCAGCTGTATGGGCTATGCAACTAAAAAACAACGCAATTGGATCATAGAGTTTGCCGACTTAATTTTTAAAAAACTTGAGATCAAAATATAGCAAGATGTCGCGTTTGAAAATCCGGAATCGATCTATGATACGAACTCTTTTACTTATTATATGGGCTCTGCTTGTAACAGGTTTTTTCGCTACCATGGCAATATTTGTCTCTTTTACCAGTAAAAGTGGCAATCTGCCGCATATGGTCGCAAGACTTTGGGCAAAAAGCTTACTTGCTGCCAGCGGCATCAAGGTTACGGTAAAAGGCCATTCCAACATTGATTCTACCGGATCTTACATCTTCATGTCCAACCATTTAAGCAATTTTGACGTACCTGTTCTCCTGGCATATCTTCCTGCTCAGTTCAGATGGCTTGCAAAGGCTGAACTTTTTAAAATACCGGTTTTCGGTTATGCCATGCAAAGAGCAGGCTATATAAGTATCGATCGTTCAAATTTTAGGTCCGCCGTGCAAAGTCTCAAAAAGGCGGCAATAAATATCAGAGATGGAGTGTCTGTCTTGATCTTTCCCGAAGGCACCCGCAGTCAGGATTGCAATATCCAACAATTTAAAAAAGGAGGGTTTGTTTTGGCGGTTGATTCCGGTGTTCCTATTATTCCTGTTATAATTCATGGAACATGGCCGATCATGCCAAAAAAACGAATCCTGGTTAAACCTGGAAATGTGGTTCTTGAAATCGCCAAACCGATCAAATCTTCGGATTACACCAGGAAAAGCAAGGAAGATCTTATGGAAAAAGTCAGAAATGTCTTGATTGAGTCCTTTGAAAAATCAAACAAGGACAAATCGTTATGTTAAAGATAATACCCCTGGGCGGGCTGGGAGAAATCGGCCTTAACATGATGGTTTTCGAATATGTCGATTCGTCTTTTATTGTTGATGCCGGGCTTATGTTCCCTGAAGATTATATGCTGGGTGTCGATTACGTAATCCCTGATATGAGTTACATAAAACAGATAAGCCCAAATATATTAGGGATTGTGTTAACACACGCCCACGAAGACCATATCGGGGCACTCCCTTATCTGCTGAAAGAGATAAATGTACCTATTTTCGGGACCCCTTTTACACTGGAAGTCGTTCGGAATAAACTTGAAGAACATGGTCCTTTTTCATCAGTTTCACTGCATGCAATTTCTCCAATGGAAAAGCTTAAATTAGGCGTTTTTGAACTTGAGTTTATCCGTGTCAGTCACAGTGCCGTGGATGGGGTAGGCATCGCCGTAAAAACGCCTCTTGGTCTTGTTGTCCATACAGGCGATTTTAAAATCAGCCACACTTCCGTTGACGGTAAGATAACCGACGTAAACAAGTTTGCCAGGTGCGGCGAGGAAGGTGTTCTTGCCCTGATGTCAGACTCCACAAATGTGGAAAAGGAAGGATATACCATCTCCGATCAGGAGATTGGTGAAACATTGGCAAGGATTACTACTGGGAGGAGAGGACGGATCATTGTCGGACTTTTTGCCTCGAATATTTCCCGGATACAACAGGTCGTTGATATTGCACAGACAACCAACAGAAAAGTCATTTTAAACGGCCGCAGCATAGAAACCAGTGTTAATATTGCAAAAGAACTTGGATATATAAATATTCCCGAAGGGATGGAGATAGGTGTTAAACAGGTAGATGACTTCCCGGATGACGAGATCATAATTATAACCACCGGCAGTCAGGGAGAACCCATGGCATCCCTTGCCCGCATGGCTTCAGGTAACCATAAGCAGATAAAGATCAAACAAGAGGACACGGTTATTTTTTCCTCGAAATTTATACCTGGTAATGAAAAAGCCATTACCAAGATTATCAATGCCCTTTACAGACGAGGGGCCGATGTTATTTATGAAAAGATATCTGAGATTCACGTATCAGGCCATGCTTTTCAGGAAGAATTAAAGCTGATGATCAACATGACCAAGCCCAGATATTTTATACCGATACATGGTGAATACCGCCATCTGATTCTCCATGCCCGTCTGGCCGAACAGGTCGGCATATCAAAGGAAAATGTCCTTCTTGCTGAAAACGGTCAGATCATTGAATTTGATGAAAATGGAGGTAGAGTTCAAGACAGAGTTTCAACAGGCCGTGTACTCATAGACGGGAAAGGTATTGGAGACGTCGGGAGAAGTGTACTCAAAGAGAGACGTAATCTGTCAGAAGACGGCTTTGTTGTGGTCAACATGGCTATTGACGAGGAGACAGGGATTGTGGTGTACGGGCCGGAAATAGTATCTCGTGGCTTTGTGTTCGAGACCGAAACAGGACATCTATTGGAAGAAGCAAAGTGTGTTGTACTTGAAATTATAGAGGAATTGGGTCCTGAGGTACCGGACCGTGTCGACAAGATCCGATCAAAGATTCAAAGCGCCCTGAGGAAATATTTTTCCTTTACCATAAAGCGCCGTCCGGTTATACTACCATTTATTATAGAAGTTTAGTTCCTCACTTATGATTTTTATGCATTTTATGTCAAAAATTAAAACCAATCACGAAAGCACGAAAGAAGGAAAATACGAAATAAAAAAAGTCTTCGTGTTTTCGCCTGCCCCGTAAGTCCCCGTGGAAAAACCGGGCCAGGCCGGGAGATCGTACTGGGGTATTTTCGTGCTTTCGTGATAAATATCTCTTTTTGGTTTTGGCTTGTCCGGTTTAGCAATTATTGATTGATAATCGAAGTGAAAAACTATGCGTAAAGAACTTATTGGAATTTTACTGTTTTTTCTCGTTATTTTAACGCTGATCAGCCTTATGTCATACAGCCCCGCCGACCCTTCAATCCACAACGCAAAAGCCGTTGGCGATATTCACAACCTGTTCGGGCTGTTTGGAGCCCATTTTTCGGGTATTCTTGTTGGGCTGTTTGGCCTTGGCGCATTCTGGACTCCGATTTTACTCCTTCTTGCGAGCATCCATTTTTTTGGCAATCACCCGGACAAGGCAATTGTTTTGACCATTGTCGGCGGAATCCTCCTGGTGGTTACCACAGGAAGCTTGCTGGCACTTAAGCAAAACCACATTATTCTTTTTGGAACTAAATTTTCATCAGGCGGTATTATAGGGATCCCGTTAAAATCATTTCTCGTAAAGTATTCCAATGTTACAGGCGGCACTATTATACTTGTCCTTTTTTGGCTAACCGGTTTTATACTGGCAACAGGCTTTTCTCTGATAATGTTGTCAAAACGCTGTTGGAAAACAATTATTTTTTCTGCAGATCGAATACATACATTAATTATCAAGTGGAAAGAACAATGGCAAAAATCAAGAAAACATTCAAAAATTAAAAAAGAACAGGCTGACAAGCAAGAACGGGAAATAAAAATCAAGGCGCCCAGGCCTACGCCTGTTAAGGAAGTTCCGGTTCCAAGACAGGAGGCTTTCGACTTCATGCATTCTGCAAAAAGGTTTCACCTGCCTTCTGTAAATCTTCTGGATGATGTCAAGATGAGACCTTCTGCTGCTGACGATGAAAATTTACGAATGCAGTCGAAACTTCTTGAAAAAAAGCTTGAGGACTTTGGCGTCAAGGGGGAGGTGGTTACGGTATCGCCCGGCCCTGTTATTACAACCTTTGAATATGAACCTGCCCCCGGCATAAAGATTAATAAAATAGTTAATCTTACAGACGATCTTGCCCTTGCGCTCCGGGCGATTAGTATCAGGATTGTAGCGCCGATTCCTGGAAAAGCTGTGATCGGAATTGAACTCCCGAACGCATCCAGGGCTCTTGTAAGATTCAAAGAGGTTGTGGCCTCCAGCGGTTTTGAAAGATCGAGGTCAAAGCTTACCATATGTCTCGGCAAAGACATCATAGGGCACCCCGTGGTGGCAGAACTCGACAAGATGCCGCATCTTTTAATCGCCGGCGCCACCGGAACCGGCAAAAGCGTGGCTTTAAATGCCATGATATGCAGCCTTTTATACAAATCGACACCTGATGAAGTTAAGCTCATCATGATCGACCCAAAAAGAATCGAACTTTCAAATTATGACGGGATACCACACCTTATTACACCTGTAGTGACGGACATAAAAAAAGCCACCAACGCCCTTTTTTGGGCAGTTCATGAAATGGAGAAAAGATATGAATTGCTTTCGGAAAGGAAAGCCAGACACATAAGACAGTACAACCAGAAAATAGATAAGGAAGGTAAGACGGCTGAAGGAGAGGTCTGGGAAAAACTGCCGTATATTGTTGTGGTTATTGATGAGCTTGCCGATCTTATGATAGCTTCTTCAAGGGACGTGGAGGTTGCCTTGACGCGTCTTGCTCAGATGGCCAGGGCTGCCGGTATCCATTTGATACTTGCAACCCAGAGGCCTTCGGTGGATGTGCTGACCGGAATCATCAAGGCAAATTTCCCGACCCGTCTCACTTTCCAGGTTTCTTCCAGGACCGATTCAAGGACAATCATCGATACTAGTGGTGCAGAAAACCTTCTTGGTAATGGTGATATGCTTTTTTTGCCTCCGGGAACTTCCAAGCTTCAGCGTATCCATGGAGCATATATTTCGGAGTCAGAGCTTGCAAGGATCATGAAATTTTTGAAGAGCCAGAAAACACCGGAATACGATAACGCTGTCGTTCAAGCAATTGCAAAGGAAAAGGATACATTTGATACCGAGGAATATGACGAAAGATATGATGATGCACTGGCTCTAATTACTAAAACAAGGCAGGCATCAATATCGATGATTCAGCGTCATTTGCGCATAGGCTATAACAGGGCCGCCCGTATTATCGAAATGATGGAGAAAGAAGGAATAGTCGGCCCTTCAGACGGCGCCAAACCAAGGGTGGTTCTAGTTAAAGGGTATGATGAGATTCCATGATAAGGCGAGACCTTTGCAAAACGTCCCCTTTTGCCCAAATTTCTGCGTCAGACTCAGATTTTAATCCTCGAAATATTCAATGTATTCCTGTGGTTAAAATCTTCGTCTTCCTTGAACTTGAACAAAATTGAACATTTTTCAAAGGTATCAAGGCGTTGAAATGAAACCTGATGAAAAACTGTTAAATGGCGTAAAGGGCTTTCTTGATGCCCAGGAAGGCAGGGGCCTTTATGAAATCGCACTGGAAGCCAGCAGGATAGGGCCCTGCCTGGAAATCGGGAGTTACTGCGGCAAATCTACAATCTATCTTGGAACAGCCTGTAAGAAAAACAACGGTATTCTCTTTTCAATTGATCATCACGGGGGTTCAGAGGAACAGCAACCCGGGGAAGAGTATTTTGACACCGATCTTTTTGACCATGAGTCCGGCCGTGTCGACACATTGAAAGAATTTAGAAAGACAATCGAAAAGGCCGGTCTCGATGATACGGTTGTTCCCATGGTATGCAGATCTGATGTTGCTGCCCGTACATGGGCAACACCCCTAAGCCTTGTTTTTATTGACGGCGGCCACTCATATGAGGCGGCATACACAGATTACAACGCCTGGGCCGGACACATCATGCCCGACGGGTATCTGCTGATACACGATATTTTTAAAGATCCTGAAAAGGGCGGCCAGGCGCCTTATCATGTCTACAAACTGGCCGTTGCATCCGGCCTGTTCAAGGAACTTCCCATGATCAAGACTTTGGGAGTGCTTAAGCAGCGCACCTGCTGTGATATTCCTCAAAACTTTCCAAAATAGTGATTACCCTACCCTGATAATTAGGATCATCTCCCGATTAGTTTTAGCTAATTAAGGCAAGTCAAGAGAATATTCTTCAAGTGAGTCGGTGTGGTTCCAGAGGGGTCAAGGGTTCGAGAGAAATGTTAATGATTGTCGTGTTTTCGTGACAAGGTTTTATTATTATCTTTCCTTAAATAAAGTACGATGCTTTTCCCCATGATAGGATTAAGCAGATTGTCCAGAAAACGGGTAATCCAGGGACGCTTCATCATTTCCCAGACCAAAAAGCTGTGATACAGGTTTACAAGCCGACTATCTTCTCGTGCCGGTCCGACAATGCATTTCAGCCACCAGTATGGTGTATGGAGGCTGTGAGCAAAATGGACTCCCCATCTTTTTATGCCTGCATTTTCCAGAAGATCGATAAGCCCTTTCTTTTTATATATACGGAGATGTCCATTGTTTGCATTGTGGTAATTTTCAGAAAGGGCCCAGCAGATCCGTTCCGGAAGGTATCTTGGAACGCTGACAACAAGGTTCTTGTTGGGTTTTAAGACCCTGACGATCTCATAAACAGCGGCCTTATGGTCATGGATATGTTCCAGAACCTCTGAGCAAATGACAAGATCGAAAAAATTGTCTTTAAAAGGCAGATCAAGTGTGTCGGCAACATAAATTCCCCACACCCCGCCGCCATAGTCTCCGAGTTTCTCATGGTATTTCAGTCTGTTTTTAGCCTCGGAAGCATCATCAAAGTTAATGTCTACTCCCATTGCGACCACTTTTTTGAATCGAAAAGCAGCACAGGTGTGGCGTCCCGATCCGCAGCCTATATCTAAAATCCTATAGCTGGACAAACGGCAAGGATCAGACATACAAAGCCTTTTAAAATCGACTGTAATCACTGATAGTCTCCCTGTATGCCTCAACGGTCATTTCAGCCGCTCTTTTCCAGGTAAAGAGTTTGTGCACCCTTTCATATCCGGCACTTCCCATTTTTTCTGCAATCTCAGGATTGTCGAGAATCGCTGTAACTGCTCCGGCAAGGGCCCGAGAATCAGCAGGCGGGACCAGGATACCGGCATCCCCCACCACTTCAGATAATGCGCCGCCTGTGGTGCTTACCACCGGAAGACCGCATGCCATGGCCTCGCCGGCAGGGAGACCGAACCCCTCATACACGGATGGAACAACCGCAAGGAAGGCCTTTGCATATTGTCGAACGAACTCATCGTTGCTGATCCGGCCTGTAAATGTGACAAATTTCCCTATACCCAGCTTTCTTATTAGTTTTTCGATGCCGCCGTTTTTTTTTGGGGTACCGACAACTATGAGCCTGATCTTGCTGCGTGTTTTGGATATTTCAGCCACAGCTTTCAGGAGATAATCCAGCCCCTTTAAAGGCGTATCCGCGCTGTTTGTAACAATGATGCGATCTCTTTTCCTCTTGATTTCAGGAACAGGACAAAAAAGGTCTGTGTTGATACCATTGGGTATGATTCTGAACCGTTGAAGAGGTATCTTAAAATCTCTGCTGATATCATCTCTTGCGCATTTTGAAACTGTGATAATATGAGAAAGGGTTCGGGAAATTCTTTTCTGCATACTGATAAAAGAATACCATCGAATCTGTTTTATCTTTTGCCAAAAAGATGAAGCAGTTTTTACGGCAAGATCCCTGTCCACAGTAATGGGATGATGGATGGTGGCAATGGTCGGGATATATTTATTAATTGCCCGGATACCGTATGAAAGGCTCTGGTTGTCGTGCACGATATCGTATTTGCGAATTTTATTTCTTAAGAATCTATTAGCTCTGAGGCCAAAGGTAAGCGGTTCAGGAAACCCCATGGTTGAAACACCCAGCCATTCAATAAGATTAACAGGATCTGAAAGTTCCTTTAAAGAGGGCACCCTGAACAGATCATCAGGATTATAAAGGTCAAGGCCTGGAATTCTGAACAGATTAATATCCTCATCAAGATGCGGGTCGGGTGGTCCTGAAATCACTTCCACATGATGACCCAGTCCTTTGAGCGCCCTGCTCAAGTTTTTAATATATACTCCTTGCCCGCCGCAGTGAGGATTGCTCCTGTAACTTAAAAGGCAGATTCTTAAAGGTGTGTCATTAGCCTCGGGCATCATGGAATTCTTCCTTATTGCAATTCATCAAAACATACACAGAAAGACAAGTGTAATTCAATTACAGTCCTAAAGTTATGTTTGTAAAGTTCTTTTTGTCGGCTTTATTAAAAGTCCTTTCCTTGCGTTTCGCTATATCCCCTGCATGTTTTCATTTTTTTAGCCCGGAAATCCTGGGCCTTGGGGCAGCTCCAAAGTTTCACTATCTTGACAGGGAAGATCAAATGATGGTTATGGACATCCATCTTTTTTTAGCTGATCAAGTTCGTTTTGAAATGATGAGGCGGTTGGGATGTTTCGATAACTTTACCTGTGAAAGATATAGACTCCTTGAGATGGTTCAGGACTTTAATAAAGTGAAAGCCCGGTGCAAGGATAACCACCCGGAACTTGTACAATCCTATCCTGAATACTGTACTTACAAAAAGCGGTTCTTCTCCAATTTAGTTGGAGAAGAGGGTCCAAGGATTCCAGGGGTCAAGGATTCAAGTATTTGTTGTCTAAAGATTTTATCAGCGCTTTAAACATTCTTTCGGTTCCTGCTATGTCTTTTTTTGCTGTACCCAATTTACCTTTTTCAATGAAGCCTAAATTCCCGGCTAATTATGTCTGGAACCACACCGACTCACATGAAGATTGTTCACTTGACTTGCCTTAATTAGCTACAACTAATCGGGAGATGATCCACCAATAATGATGACTTCGTGAAAAGTGAAGCTCCCCGCCTCAAAAGGCGGGGGTTCTGCCTTACGGCAGTGCTTCGCGG
>JAZFVY010000279.1:0-3371 GCA_036447975.1 Desulfobacterales bacterium | reverse complement strand
AAAAGGTGTGCACTATAATTTAAGAAAACTCGCTGAAAGCGGTGCTGATGTATTAGGCTTGGACTGGACCATGAATATCGGTGCTGTAAGGGAAAAGATTGGAAATAAAGTTGCACTTCAAGGGAATATGGATCCAACAATACTGTATGCCAGTCATAAAAAAATAAAACATGAAGCGAGGAAAATTTTAGAATCATTTGGCAAGGAAAGCGGGCATATTTTTAATCTTGGCCACGGGATACTGCCCGATGTCCCACCCGAAAACCTTAAAGCTTTAGTGAATTTTGTCAAAGAGGAAAGTGCTGTTTATCACACCACGGAAACCTGATCCAGTTAAACTGGAAATACGAAGCACGAAGCACGATATCTGAAACAAATCCGAAATTCGAATGTTTGTAAAAGTTTATTCCTTTGAAACAAGTCGATTTCAAAGGAGTTTCAGGTATGATTAAATTTTTGACTTGAAGCTATCTGAGTGAATTAGGGATCGTTTTGAAAGAAGCATAGGCGATTTAACTTTATGGATGAAACCCCCTGTTAAAACACGGACCTTTATTAATAAACCGGTCGGGTTCTTTCATTACGAGTCCTTATTCACGAGTTCTTTCAGCAAAAATTTAATTATACCTGAAGCGTTAATATCTTCAAAAGGCTAAAGAGTTACGAATGTTTTAGTGTTCAAAAAGACAATATAAAATAAATACATGGGAGACAAATAGTGTTTGATATCGATATTGAATTAATAAAAAAGTATGACAAACCGGGACCGCGTTACACCAGTTATCCGACAGCGCCTCATTTTAATGAATCGTTTACCCACGAAAATTATCTTGATGAGATCATTAAGACCAATCGAGGCCGGGATTTGCCTGATTTATCGTTATATTTTCATCTGCCCTTTTGCGATACACTCTGTTATTTTTGTGCCTGTAATATGATCGTCACCAGGAACAGAGATAGAATCAAAAAATATATTGATTACTTAAAGCGCGAGATAGACTTGATTACGGACCATATTTCACATGATAGAAAAGCAGTCCAACTGCACTGGGGCGGCGGTACCCCCACCCATTTGAATCCGGATGAAATCGCGGATTTAAGTTCCTACATTTACGATCGGTTTGACGTTAATGCTGATGCGGAGACCGGATGCGAAATTGATCCCAGAGAATTAACCAAAACACATCTTGCGGCTTTAAAAGACGGCGGCTTTAATAGAATCAGCATGGGGGTTCAGGATTTTAATCCGGATATTCAAAAAGCTGTCAACCGGATACAGCCCGAAGTTTTAACACGACAGGTCGTCGACTGGGTACGCGAATTGGGATTTCATAGCATCAATCTTGATTTGATGTACGGGCTTCCTTTCCAGTCCGTAAAAACTTTTGAAAAGACGGTCGATACAATTATTGATATTGATCCGGACAGGATCGCGCTATTTAATTTTGCTTATGTCCCCTGGATGAAAAAGCATCAGAAAGCCATTCGTCCGGAGGATTTGCCTGTTGCCGAAGAAAAACTGAACATTCTCAAGATGTCCACTGAAAAACTGACTCGCGCAGGCTATGTGTTTATCGGCATGGATCACTTTGCCAAACCCGATGATGAACTCGCACTGGCGCTGGAAGGAAAAAAACTTTACAGGAATTTTCAAGGCTACAGCACCCATGCCGGGGCGGACCTTTATGCCATGGGGATTACCAGCATTAGTCAGTTTGGCCGCATTTATGCTCAAAACATAAAAAAAGAAAAAAAATATCATGCCGTTCTTGACCAAGGAATTTTGCCGACGACCAAGGGGTATTATTTGAACGACGACGATCTCTTGCGCAGACATGTTATCGTAAAACTCATGTGTGACTTTGAACTCGATTTTACTTCAATTGAAAATGAGTTCGACATAGATTTTGAGACTTACTTCAGCCGGGGTTTAGACAATCTTGATGAGATGATTGCCGACAATCTCTTATCCATTGAGAATAAAATTTTGAAGATCACGAAGATGGGCAGATTCTTGATCAGAAATATTGCGATGAACTTTGACGGTTATATTGAAAGAAAAGAAGATCATGCCCGTTATTCTAGGACCGTATAACCTCAATTGAGCGTAAACAAAATGGAAAAACCTTAACCCGGATAAGCCGGTTGTAGCGAAACGCAAATCCCGATTTATCGGGGAACCAAAATTATTTGCCAGCAAGGCACAAAGACACAAAGGATTTTATTTTGTTATTCGTTCTTAGTGTCTTGGTGTCTTTGTGGCGAGATGAAAAAGATTTGACATAAAAAACACAAAAATCATATTTAAGCACTTAATGTTTCAAAAGTTGATATGCATAAATACGCGGTAGTTCTTTTTAACCTGGGTGGACCGGACGCTTTGGACGCCGTTGAGCCCTTTTTATATAATCTGTTTAGCGATCGTGATATTTTTAAGATACCGGTTGGACAAAAAATCTTCGCAAAACTAATGTCCAGCCTTCGCGCACCAAAAGTAAGAGAAAAATACAAATACATCGGCGGGGAATCTCCCATAAATCATTGGTCGGAGTTGCAGCGGTCCATGCTTGAGCAGGAACTGCAAAAAGTGGTTTCCAGCGTAAAAGTATATACTGCAATGCGATATTGGCATCCAATAATTGAAGCCGCCGCAGAAAAGATATCGGAAAAGACCTTTGATAAAATCGTACTCCTTCCCCTCTTCCCGCATTACTCAATAACGACGACCGGATCGTCATTTAATGAATGGAAAAGAGTTTATAAGGGAGACACGGGCAGGGTCACATGTGTTTATGATTATTTTGACAACCATAAATATATTTCAGCATTAAATGAAAGAATTGATGAGGCAATTATGCGCTTTCCCAAAGATGTTCGCGATGATATTCAAATCGTTTTCAGTGCTCACGGAACACCTGAAAGCCTCGTAAAAAAAGGAGACCCTTATCAAAAGCAAATAAAAGAAACCGTCGAGTGTGTCATGGAAGCGCGTAATTTTTCGCACGAACATCATTTGTGCTTTCAGAGTAAGGTGGGACCTGCCAAATGGCTTGAGCCTTCAACCGATAAAATGATTAAAGAGCTGTCCTACCAGAGAAAAAGACAATTACTTATTGTTCCGATAAGTTTTGTATCCGATCATATTGAAACTCTATTTGAACTCGACGTTGAATACAGGGCTATTGCCAATCAATTGAACATTGAAAACTATATTGTAATGAAAGGATTAAACGATTCAAAAACGTTTGTTGCAGCGTTAAAGGAGTTGACTCTTCAAGCGCTTTCGCTAAATTTGGGTTCAAATCAACGAGAACTAAAGTGAAGCTCCCCGCCTTGAAGGGCGATTATTCTGCCTTTAGGCAGTTCTTCGC